>CAJQQG010000047.1 GCA_905480425.1 uncultured Flavobacteriaceae bacterium
AAAGACGGAAAGACCCTGCCGCTCGGTCCATAAATAAGCTTTGTTTTTAGGCACGTCCGTAAATAGAATGCCATTAAGTTTTGGAACCCAAACAGGCCCCTCGGCCCAACTAAAACCGCTGGCAAGGACTTCAATTTTAGATTCTTTTAAAACAAAAAGACCCATGTCAGAATCTAACTGTTCAATTTCGCCAATAAACTCCTGGCATTTGGTGGTCAATACACTCAAAAAAACGAAAACGAAAAGGGTTTTATTAAACATGCTTTTTTTTACAAAGTACAAAAATCAAAAGGCAGGATGAAAAATTAATTTATTTCTGGTTTTTGAGAAGGCTTACAAGGTCTTTGGCAAAGGTAATCATGATTTTAATTTCTTGAAGCCCAGAAAGCCGATTGTTTCCTTTAATTAACAAGTGCTTGCCGTTGGATTCTATGTGGAAAATAGGGTGGCTTTCAAAAAAGTAAATCAGATCGGAACGAAACAATGATTTTATTTTATCATGGTCATGGCCACTTAAATGAAAACGTTTTGAAAAGTCTGGATGTTTTTTAAAATTAATGTCATTAAACCCCGCCCATTGGTATAGAGCAGTTTTAAAGTCTTCTTTATCAAGAACAAACACAGGGAGAGCAACAGGGCTTTTAAACAGCAAAAAGGTTCCTTTTAAATCCTCTTTAGTAATAAACGCACCTTCAGAATAAGAGAGGTCAAAAACACTAAATTTTTGTTTTTTGTGGACCAGCGTGTTCACACTATAATTAATCACCTTAGATTCAAAAAATAGAAATCCGTTAATTCCCTTAGGGTTACTGTTTATTTTTGGAAGGTAATTCCACGATAATTGTTTTGCAAGATCCGAAAGGTTTTTTTGTCTGTTTGTCAACGAATTTTTTAACCCCATGAGCATATTTATTGGAAGGCTTTTTCGAACAGCAAAAGGATGCTGGGTTTGGGCGGCGTGAATGTCTAAACCAATGGTTTCAAAAACCCCGTTTTTTCGATCAAAAGAACGCTGGTAGTCATATAATCCCTCCATTACGGTGTGGTCTACAAAATCACAGAGTGAAAAATCAACGATAGTATGTTCACTTTCAGGAATTTGATCTAATTTTATTTTAAGCCGATAAAAGTTCAAAAAACTACAAAAGTTTTTGACGCTCACATAATAGTTTCCGGTACCCTCTTCACGATACATTAAAACGTTTGGTTTAAAAAGGTTTAATGAAAAAAGATATAGGCTTTTGCGCAAGAAAAGGTGAGTGATAAAAGTAGAAAGGATACCGGCAGCAATTCCCGTAACCAGATTTGTAAAAAGCGTTGTAACCAGAGTAATAATAAAAATGAGTGCTTGCTCAGGACCAATCTTATAGATACGAACTAAATTTTCAGGAGAGGCAAGTTTATAGCCAGTAAAAACTAAAATGGCCGCTAAAGCCGTTAGTGGAATGCGCTGGATCTGATCACCTAACAAGACTACAAAAAGTACTAAAAAGATTGCATGAAAAAAGTTAGCAGAGCGGTTTGTGCCACCATTATTTGCGTTTACAGAACTCCTAGCAATTACCGTTACAACGTTGAGACCACCCAAGAAGCCACTTACAATACTCGCTAAACCTAAGGCCCGGAGATCTTTGTTAACGTTTGACCGCCTTTTTTTGAGATCCAACTTGTCTACTGCCTTAATGCTTAATAAAGATTCAATTACAGCAATCAGTGTAATTGAAACGACCACACCAAGAAAATCAAGATCTAATAATTTTTCAAAGTTGGGACGTGGTAGAACAGAAATTATTTTTTCAGGAATTTTAATTAATAATTCTGGGGCAATTGGCACAGCTTCTTTCAGTACAAGCTGATAATAATAACCAACACCAATAGAACCAACCACAACCCACATAGGTGCGGGAATTAAATGAAAATAAGGGTTTCTAATCCTGCTGTAAAAGAACAAGAAGAGAATGCTAATAACTCCAATTATTCCAGCGAAAGGCTGGAAACCCAAAAAGAGAAGCAGTGAATCTGGAATCCGCATTAGCTGTTCAATAGTATCTCCTGAAACAGAAGTAAGGCCAAGCATTACGTGGAATTGTTTTGCCAAAATACCCACGCCGATTGCCGCTAGCATCCCCTGTAATGCTGAGGCTGGGAAAAACTCACTCATTGCCCCCAAACGAAGCGCCCCAAAAAGAAACAATAACCCCCCGGAGAGAATTATGGCGGCTAGTGTAAAAAGATATCCCTGGTAAAGGTCGCCTCCACCTAAAGAGGTAATGGCGGCCAACAACACAATAACAAGACCATTTCCTGGGCCAGAAATTGTTATGTGAGAGCCCCCAAAGACAGCGACAACAACTCCGCCGACTACTGCAGCAATAATTCCCGCTAATGGAGGAGCTTCAGAGGCAATTGCAAGACCCAGAGCTAGGGGCAAAGCAACAAGAGATACGACAAAACCCGCAAAAATATTTTGGGGCAACTCTTTGAAAAACATTAAGGCAGTATTTTTTTTACCCATTTTTTTTAGACTGAATAATTAAAACATCTGTTGGAAGCTCAGCTAGAATGTGCTCTAAATCTTTCGGAAAAAAACGATGATAAAAACGAGGCTTTTCTTGTGCATTCATTATTAATAAATCAGCCCGAACAATCCGTGCATAATGACCAATAGAATACCCCCTACTACCAAAAATACTTTGAGTTTCCCATTTTAATCCCTTTGTTTTGGCCAAGGGTATTTTTTTAATAATATCGGTTACCCTTATTTTTTCTTCACGATCTATTTTTTCTTTTCTTAAGGTTGCTTTTCGAAGACTACGGTCGTCATCTACAGAAATAGCAACTCTAGACTCGCTAATTTCTTCTACGAGCGTTATTTTTTCTGAGGACAAGCAACATCCTACAGAAAAAGCAGCCTCAACAGTCTCTTGAGTTTGCGGGCTGTCAAACCCATTAACAACAATATGCTTACAAGGAATTCTCTCAATAGAGGGCTTTAGCATTAACAACACCGAACAAGGTGCTTCACGGGTTAGTTTTCGCGCGATTGAGCCCAAATAGTATTTAACTACATTTTCCCTTTTCAATGCCCCCAAAAGCAACAAGTCCACTCCAAACTCTTCACAGCTTTCCGCTAATGTTTTTATAGGCTCTCCTTTTTTCCAAAAAACAGAAACATCGTTAGGCTTTAATGGGCACTCTTCTAAAAGATCTTCAAATTGAGTTTCTTTCCTTTTTGTTTTTTCTCCAACATGAACAAAAATAAGTTCAGCATTAAAAAACGAAGCTAAACGGGTAACTTCAAAAACATTTGCCTTTAAGGAGGGAGAAAAGGCAAATCCAAACAATAATTTTTTAAAAGAGCTAAAGGCCATAAGCAGAATAAGGGTTAGGTTTTCTGGACAAATTCAGCACGTAAAATGATTGCTGTTTTTTTGATTTTACAATCTATTTCAGCAGGATCATTAGTAAGGCGGATGTTTTTAATCACGGTTCCTCTTTTTAATGTAATGCCAGCCCCCTTGACTTTTAGGGCCTTAGAAATTTTTACATTATCTCCCTCCTGAAGTGCAACGCCATTGAAATCAGTTACGATCATAAAGTTCCTTTTCTCAAAGATACAAGGAAAAAACAACGCTGCAAATCCTATTCTTTTTCTTTAGGAAAGAGCTTTATTGACGAATTTTTTTCTAAAAGCCTTGCTATGGTATAGGCAGAGGTACCAATGATTTTATTCATGTTTTCTATCGCTAGTCTTTCGGGTTCATCTCCTGGTTTATGGTAGAAATCAAAGTTTTTAAAATCAAAAGAAGAGAGGGTTTGAGCAGGAATATTAAAAGTTTTAAAAAACGCATAATTATCAGACCGCCTAAAAAGGTTTAACTCTTTTGCCTCAGGGAGAAACTGCACAAAATTTGGAGAAACACTATTCATCTCGTCTGCCATGCTTGACATTTTGTATCCGGTCACATAAACTTGGTTTTCCCCACTAGTCAATACAGTACCAATCATTTCGAAATTTATCATATAAGCTAAATCAACATTCTCCTCTTTTAGGCGATCTGCTAGATGATGAGCACCTTTAAGTCCTTTTTCTTCATCTGCAAAAAGAGCAATAATAATGTTTTTCTCCCAGGAGTGTTGAGCTAAAAACCTTGAAATTTGCATTACAGCCGTTGAGCCTGCAGCATTGTCGTTGGCTCCATTAAAGACATTATCTCCTTCGATGTTTTGAATGCCAACATGGTCTAAATGAGCTCCGATTAGGATTGTTTTTCTTTTGGGGTTATATTTTCCAATCCGCCCCACAACATTGAAAGAAACGATACTGTCGGTAACTAATGAGTCTCGATAAGCCTCATAAAAAGAAGCAATATTATGTTTCTTAAAATATTCAGTCACATAAAAGGCGGCTTTAAAATATCCGCCACTATTTGAATCTCTGCCTTTCATGTCGTCATTCGCCAAGGCATATAAAATCTCTTTAGTTTCTTTTGTGGTGATCTGATCACGAATAGCTTTTTGGTCATAAGAACTATGATTGACACAGCTTGAGAGAATAAGAACTATGAGAGCGATTATGTTTTTTTTCATGTAATAAAAATAATTTTTGATCAAGTTCAAAGACGCATTTTTAATAAATTGGGCTTAAAGCCCTTTTTTTCGTAAGCTTTTATTGCCCATTCATTTTCAGCATAAACATCCAGTTGTATTTCATAAATGTTTTTCTCATGAGACCATTTAATCAGTCGTTCAATTATTTCACCAATAATTCCCTTTCCACGATACGAGGGGATTACATACATAAAGCCTAGATAGGTGAATTTAGCAGGCATTTTGTATGGAACAGCATTTTTTAGCAACCCATAACCTGAACCCACAAGCACACCATCCATTTCTGCCACCAAAAAGAGAGCATTTTTTCTAACGATCAAATCATTTATGTCATAATATGTTATAGCACCTTTTTTTAGATTAGGAGCAAAAGGTCTTTCAAAAGCAATAAGGCTTTGTTCAAACTCTTTTAATTTTGGAAGGTCTTCTAAAGAAGCTTCTCGAATATCAAATTTCAAATATTCCATAAGAAATTATTCTAGGGAAATGTATAAAAAATAAAGCAAAAAAAAGCACCAAGTAGGTGCTTTAAATTAATCATTTAGCTTTAAAACCGCCATAAAAGCTTGTTGCGGGATTTCTACATTTCCAACTTGCCGCATTTTTTTCTTTCCTTTTTTCTGTTTTTCAAGCAGCTTTCTTTTTCGAGAAATATCTCCACCATAACATTTAGCTGTAACATCTTTTCGGAGAGCCTTAATGGTCTCCCTTGATATTATTTTGGCCCCAATGGCCGCTTGAATTGGAATATCAAACTGTTGTCGAGGGATGAGTTGGCGTAATTTCTCACACATTTTTTTACCAATATTATAGGCATTATCTGTGTGAATTAAAGCAGACAGAGCATCAACAGGGCTAGCGTTTAATAGAATATCAACCTTAACAAGCTTAGAAGGACGCAATCCAATAGGCGCATAGTCAAAAGAGGCATAGCCTTTAGAAACTGTTTTTAATCGGTCATAAAAGTCAAAAACAATTTCTGCAAGCGGCATGTCAAAGGTAAGCTCAACCCGCTCTGTAGTTAAATATGTTTGATTAGAAATCTGTCCTCTTTTTTCAATACAAAGGGACATTACATTTCCCACAAAATCAGATTTTGTGATAATAGTAGCTTTAATATACGGCTCTTCAACGCGGTCTAAAAAAGAGGGATCAGGAAGGTCAGAAGGATTGTTTACTAGTAAAATTTCTTTCGGGTTTTTTCTGGTAAATGCGTGGTATGAAACATTAGGAACCGTTGTAATTACCGACATATTAAATTCACGCTCTAAGCGCTCTTGAATAATTTCCAAATGA
>CAJQQG010000048.1 GCA_905480425.1 uncultured Flavobacteriaceae bacterium
CAGCCGGTGATGGTGGAGCTCCTGCACTTAACGTTGGTGAGATGTTAAATAGCGGTTTCGATTTAGGATTAAGCTACAGCGACCAAAAAGGTGACTTTAGTTATTCTATTGGAGCTAACATTTCTCAATACAGAAATGAGATCATTAAGTTAGATGAGTTTGATACTCCTATTTTTGGATATAACTCTCGTGTACCTGCAATGACTATTACTCAAGTAGGTCAACCAATCTCTATGTTCTACGGATTTGAAACACAAGGTATTTTTCAATCGGATGCTGAAGCAGCTGCATGGCCTTCATATGGAGCATACAACGCCGCTGGTAAATTCAAAATTACAGATGTTAATGGTGATGGTCAAATCACAGATGATGACCGTACTATAATTGGTAATCCTCACCCAGACTTCGTATATGGTATTAATTTAAACTTGTCATACAAGAACTTAAACTTAAACGTATTTGGAAATGGATCACAAGGAAACGATATATATAACTATGTACGTTATTTTGCTGACTTTAACACCTTCCAAGGTAACCGCTCAAATAGAGCATTAAATGATGCATGGCAGCCTAGTAATCCATCAGCACCAAGAAGCTCGTGGATCGCAGCTAATCCAAATGCAACATCACCTATAATGGATGCAAATGACCAGGTAAGTAGTAGAACTTCTTCCTACTTAATTGAAGATGGTTCATACTTTAGATTGAAAAACATTCAATTAACTTACACATTTGGTGATTCAATCAATAATGTTTTAGGTATTTCAGGAGGTAACATTTATCTTCAGGGACAAAACTTATTGACTATAACTGACTATACAGGTTTAAACCCTGAGATCCAAACAGGAGCAGATACAACATTAGGTTTTGACGGAGGTTACATGCCAGTGTCAAAAACTATAATTGTAGGATTAAACCTTAACTTATTTTAATAATAACAAATCAAGAAAAAAATGAAAAAACTTAAATATTTATTAATCGCAACAATTGGAATCTTTGCCATCACAGTTAGCTGTAGTGATGAGTTTCTCTTGAAAGAGCCTCAAGGTTCTATTGCAGGTCCTTCACTAGCTAACGCCTCTGGTGTTGAAGGTAAATTAATCGCTGCATACCGTACCCTTTCAGGTCAAGGTATGAATGGTGGAGGAACATGGTACTACGATATCCACGGATGGATATTTGGAGGAATTGCTTCTGACAACGCTCTTAAAGGAACTGATGCAGGTGACCAGCCTGAGCATTCTTTTATCGAACAATATGACTTTACAAATTTTAATGTACATATTCAAGATAAGTGGAGATCAGTATACTGGGGAATGTCTAGAGCAAACGATGTTATAGATAGTGCAAACAGTGAGGATGTTACTGATTTATCTGCTTCTAGAAAAGCTGAAATCATTGCTGAAGCACAGTTTTTAAGAGGTTTTCACGCTTTAGAAGCGCAAAAACACTTCCGTAATCCTTCTTATGTAGATGATGCTGCATACGACTTAAATGACGTTGAAAGTTCTAAAGTTGCTAACTCTGGACCAATTTGGGATCAGATTAGAGCTGACTTTACTGCTGCAGCTGCGGGTCTTCCTGCAGTTCAAGCTGAGGTTGGTAGAGCTACTAGCTGGGCAGCTAAAGCATTTTTAGCTAAAACGCACATGTATTCTGGAGACGCAGCACTTATTGCAGCTGCTATCCCAGTAATGGAGGATATCGTAAATAATGGGCCATTTGACTTAGCTCCTGCCTTTGCTGAAAATCATCTTGTTGCTACGAATAATAACTCAGAGTCTATCTTTGAAATTCAGTATGCAGTTTCTAGTGGTGATGATAATAACGGTAACAAAGGAGTTGGTCTTGCACATCCATATATTTCTCCTTGGGGATGTTGTGGATTCTATCAAGCGCCTCAGGATTTAATTAATTTCTTCCAGACTGATGCTAATGGATTACCTCTATTAGATGGTTCATGGCAATCAAAGAATATCACTAATCCAACAGGACCTATTTCAACGTGGGATAATGTTGATCCAAATGGTATTGGTATGCCTATTGGAGATCCTCAAGTAGATCCCCGTTTAGATCACACTGTTGGACGTCCAAATGTTTTATACAAAGATTTCCACATCATGCAAGTAGATTACGTTCGTGATATTACTTATGCTGGTCCTTATTGGTCTAAAAAGCATGTTGCTGAAAAAGCTGGCTTTGGAGTTGGTGGCTGGGGTAATATCTCTGCAAACAACTACCGTATCATGCGTCTTGGATTCATTAAACTATGGTTAGCAGAAGCTTATGTTGCTGCTGGTAGATTAGAGGATGCTAGAGCGCAAATAAATGATATTCGTGAGCGTGCAGGTAGAGCTGGTACTTTTGTAACAGGAGCTACTCAAGGTGCGACTCGTGGAGACTATACTGCGACTGCTGACGATGCGGCTAACTATAAAGTAGGACTTTATACAGCACCTTGGACAAGCGCATCTGTTGCTCAAACAGCAGTACGTTATGAGTCTCGTTTAGAAACAGCAATGGAAGGACACCGTTTCTTTGACCTTCAAAGATGGGGAGTAATGTCACAGGTACTTAATGCATATCTTGCATCAGAAGGTAGATATAGAATTTACCTAGCTGGGAAGTCATTTACTTCTCCTAAGAACCAGTACTACCCAATTCCTCAACAGGCAATTGATCGTTCTTATGTAGAAGGTGCACCAACTTTAACACAAGATCCTAACTACTAGTAGTTTTTAACTTGTACATTTTAAAACCATGGGGTATATTTACTCCATGGTTTTTTTTATTATATATATTTAAGTTATGCCAATAAAAACATCTCTTTTAACCCTTTTTATTTTGGCTTTATCAGTCTCCTGTAATTCTTCTACAGAGACTTTATTTAAAAAATTATCTAAAGACCACACCCAAATTTCTTTTCAAAATACTATTACAGAAACCGATTCATTTAATATTCTTACCAACGAATATATTTTCAATGGTGGCGGTGTTGCTGTTTCAGATTTTAATAATGACGGACTTCCTGATTTATTTTTTACGGGTAATATGGTTTCAAACCAATTATACCTCAATCAAGGAAATTTAAAATTCAAAGAACATACCCAAGAAGCGAATCTTGATACTAAAGGTTTATGGTCTACAGGAGTAGCAGTTGCAGATGTAAATGCAGATGGTTGGATGGACTTGTATGTCTGTGCCGCAATGCATGAAAATAATCGTGTCAACAAGCTCTATATTAATCAAGGTTTAGATACTAGCGGCAACCTATCTTTTAAAGAACAGGCAGAAGTCTATGGTATTAATGATTCAGGCAATAGCATGGCTGCTAGTTTTATAGATTATGACAAGGATGGAGATCTTGATCTTTATGTAGTTAATAATGAACAGAACCAAAGTATTCCTATTATTTATCGAAAAAAAGTAATTGATGGCTCAGCTCCAAGCAATGATAGATTATTCAGGAATAATGGTGATAATACATTTTCAGATATAACCATAGCTGCTGGAATTACGATTGAAGGTTATGGATTGAGTGTTACGCCACTAGATGCTAATAATGATCAGTGGGTAGATCTTTTTGTGACCAATGACTATATAGCAAATGATTTATTATACATAAATCAAAAAGATGGAACTTTTAAAAATGAAATAGAAAATATTTTATTACACCAAAGTAAATTCTCAATGGGTTCTGACGCTGCAGACTTTAATAATGATGGATATTCAGATATTATCTCAATTGATATGCTTGGTGAAACTCACCAAAGACAGAAGACAACCATCGCAAAAAGTTTGTTTTTTCAAAATGAAATGAATACAAAATATGGGTATCAAGATCAGCACATGCGAAATATGTTATTTAAAAATAACGGGAATGATCTGCCTTTTAATGAAATAGGACAATATGCAGGGATCTATCAAACAGACTGGAGTTGGTCTCCCTTATTTGTAGATGTAGATTATGATGGTAATAAGGATCTACTAATTACTAATGGTTTTCCAAGAGATATTACTGATATGGATTTTTCAAATTATAGATTTAATGATGGCCCATACACTAGTGTTTCCACGCTTTTAGATTCAGTCCCAATCATTAAAATACCTAATTATGCATACAGAAATAAAGGAAATTTAACCTTTGAAAATATGGAGGATAAATGGGGTCTAAGCATTCCTTCTTTTTCAAATGGTGCGGTTTTTAGTGATCTTGATTTAGATGGTGATTTAGACTACGTGGTCAACAATATTAATGATCCTGCTTTTATTTTTGAAAATAAATTAACAGAGCAATCCCCAGAGATTAAATACCTTCAATGTAGTCTTGAGGGTACAAAAGAGAATCCGGATGCACTAGGAGCGCAAGTAGTGCTTCGTTTTTCTGATGGAACGTTTCAGTATCATCAACAGCAGCTATCTAGAGGATATATGTCTTCAGTAGATCCCACTGTCTATTTTGGTATCCCAACGAGTAAAACCATTCGTACCCTTGAAGTTTTATGGCCTAATGGTGCCTTCTCTTCTCTTGAAAACCCTTCACCCAACCAGCGTTATGCTTTTTCTCAACAAAACAGCATACTAACAAGTGAGCTGAGCTTTCCGTTTAAGGAAAAAGAGAAAGAGTATCTTTTTAGTGAAGTTTCATCGAGCTATGGAATTGACTACGTTCATGAAGAAAAAAATGTTCAGGATTTTTTTAATCAGCGTTTACTTCCCCATAAACTATCTCAAAATGGACCTTGTTTAGCAGTAGGTGATATTGATGGAGATGGAAATGAAGATTTCATAGTAGGGGGCTCCTCAGGGTTTTCTCCCGTAATATTTTTTCAAAATCAAACTACAAAATTTACTGAAAAACCACTTTTTAATAAAAAAGAATCGATGCGTAATGAAGTTGAAAGCATGACCCTTTTTGACGTTGATAATGATGGTGACTTAGATTTATATTTAGTCTCTGGAGGAAATCAATTTGATTTAAACTCAGAGTTTTATCAGGATAGATTACTCTTAAATAATGGAAAAGGCTCCTTCACATTAGATAAAACAAAACTTCCTGCTCTTACCTCTAATGGATGTGTGGTTCGTCCCATGGATTTTGATAATGATGGTTATACGGACCTTTTTATAGGAGGCCATAATAAGCCTAAGTCCTACCCATTATCAGATGCAAGTTTTTTATTAAAAAACAACCAAGGCTCTTTTGAGGATGTAACAAAAGCTTCTTTTGCGGCCTTATCTGAATTTGGCATTGTAACTGATGCGCAGTGGACCGATATGGATAATGATGGTTTTCAAGATATAATCATAGTGGGGGAATACAGTCCGATTGCTATTTTTTTAAATAAAGAGGGCAAATTTATACCTGCACCTAGTTCAGTTTTAGATGAAGCTTTTGGGCTATGGAAAGCTATAGAGCCTATTGATTATGATCAGGATGGAGATATGGATTTGCTTGTGGGGAATCTTGGAGAAAATAACATGTATAATATTAGTCTAGATACTCCGATGATCATATCTACAAGAGATGTAGATTCAAATGGAAGCGTAGACCCACTAATTTTCACTTCTCAAAAAAACAGCGACGGTACTTGGGACATGTATCCTACTCAATTTTGGGACAATCTTAATCAGCAAAGCCCATATTTTAGGCAAGAATTCAACACATATAAAGCCTTTTCCAATGCCAATCTAAACTATTATCGAGAAAAAGGATTACTGAAAGACGACCAAACGTATAAGGCTAATTATGACGCCTCTCAATGGGTAGAAAATCTTGGAAATGGATCCTACAAAATGAATTCACTTCCACCTGCTCTCCAACTGGGACTGATAAATGACTTTTTAACAATAGGTAAAGCTGACAGTAAGAATGTTCTTGTTATAGGGAATGATTTTGGGGGACCACCTTTTGAAGGTAATTTTGATGCATTTCAAGGAACCACCCTACAATGGAAAGAAAATAAATGGGAGACTATGAGCGCTCAAAATTCAGGATTCCATGTATTTAAAGATGCCAAAGAGTTTGGATTAGTTCATTTAAAAGATGGAAAGCAATTGATTTTAGTGTCCCAGAATCAAGATCGTTTATTGGTTTTTATCAAAAAATAACCTTTGTAAAATCCAGCTTTTAAATCACCTTACCACTAGAATATCCCCATTTTAATTCGACTAAAAATAGTACTTTTACTCTTGTAGTTTAGACAATCAATGGATTAAGGTTTGTAAAAATACCTTTACGAGTTATTTTGAAAGTATATTAATTTTCCAATATTTAAAAAAATGTATTTAAAAAGATTTTTATTTATAACACTTTCTATCCTACTAGTTAGTTGTAATGACGGGGTTGAAGATATAGCTTACTTGCAAAGACTTGAAGATCCAGAACTTTTTCAAGCCTCTATTCAAAACTTAACAGATATAGTCGTTTATGACATATTTTCTCCTCCGGTTGCCTCTAGAGTTTATTTATATCCCACCATTGCTGCTTATCAGGTAGCTAGGAAAGCCGCTCCATTAAACTATAATTCATTAGTAGGTCAAGTAAAAGGCTTAGCTCCTTTACCGAAGGCAAAAACTGAGAAGGTAAACTATCTTTTAGCTTCAATTTATGCTTTTAATCATGTGGGTAAGGCACTTATTTTTTCTGAAAAGAAAATGGAAGTATTCCAAGCAGATTTTGATGCTAAAATCAAAGAAATCAAAGTTCCTAGTAGCATAGATAAAGCCTCAAAAGCTTATGGAATCATTGCTGCCAATTCAATTTTAGAGTGGGCCTCAAAAGACCTTTATAGTCAAACTAGAACCTATCCTAAATACTTTATGAAACAAGAGGATCGTTTTTGGAAGCCTACACCTCCCGATTACATGGATGGAATTGAGCCCCATTGGGAAAAAATCAGAACAATGGTATTAGATTCCTCAAATCAATTTCAACCTAAAGCACCTTTAACGTTTGATTTAACAAAGGGAAGTCCATTTCAAAAACAACTTTGGGAAGTTTATGAGGTAATTAATAATCTAGATGAAGAACAAATTGAAGTAGCTAAGTTTTGGGATTGTAATCCATATGTTTCAAACCATAAAGGACATGCAATGTTTGCAATTAAAAAAATAACTCCAGGAGGTCACTGGATTGGAATTACGGCAGTAGCAACACGTCAAGCAAGAAGTTCCTTTATGGAAACAATAAATGCTTATACTAATGTATCGATTGCTTTATTCGACAGTTTCATTAGCTGTTGGGATGAAAAATGGGACACGTTAATTGTTAGGCCAGAAACCTTGATCAATCAATATTATGATGAACAGTGGTTGCCTTTATTACAAACACCTCCCTTTCCAGAATATACTAGTGGTCATTCTGTAATCTCTCGAGCAGCAGCTGTAACGCTTACTGATTTATTTGGGGATAATTTTAGCTTTACCGACACTACAGAAGTAGCTTATGGTTTGGGCCAAAGAAAATATAATTCCTTTATTCACGCTTCAGAAGAAGCAGCTATTTCTAGATTTTACGGTGGTATCCATTATATGATGGCTATTGATGAAGGAGTTATCCAAGGACAAGAGGTAGGCGATTATATTGTTAAAAAAATTCAAACTAAAGTAAGAAGTTCTATATCCGATAACTTAAATAAAGAGTAATGGATAAAAAGAGGCTTAATTTTTGGCAAATTTTGACCATGAATTTCGGATTCTTTGGGGTGCAGTTTAGCTTTGGACTTCAGCAAAGTAACATGAGTGCTATATATAAATACTTGGGTGCAGAAGAAGCAGAATTACCTCTGCTTTGGCTTGCAGGACCCGTTACAGGATTAGTTGTTCAGCCTATTATTGGAGCCATAAGTGACGGTACATGGTCTCCAAAATTTGGGCGACGCAAACCCTTTTTTCTTATGGGGGCTGTTATTGCCAGTTTAGCTTTAATTGCAATGCCCTATTCAAGCTCAATTTGGATGGCTGCAGGTTTATTGTGGATACTAGATGCGGCAAATAACATTGCCTTAGAACCTTACCGCGCTTTTATTTCTGATAAGCTTCCAAAAAAGCAATACTCTATTGGATTTTTGGTTCAAAGTTTTTTTACAGGTCTAGGAACAACTCTTGCAAACTTTACTCCTGCAATTTTAGTGTCTTTTGGAATCCTTGCCATGTCAGATAAAATGGATAATGGAATTCCCGTAGCCACCTACTGGGCATTTGGAATTGGTGCAGCAGCATCGATCATTACGATTCTAATTTCTGTATTAACCACTTCTGAGTATCCGCCTACTGCTGAAGAGCTTAAAATAATTGAAGCCTCAAAAAAAGAAGGAAATATAGTACTTAGAACATTTAAAGATATTTGGCTTGCCCTTAAAGATATGCCCTTGTCAATGAGGCAACTCATTCCAGTGATGTTTTTTCCTTGGTATGCAATGTTTTGTTACTGGCAATATCTTACCTCTGCTCTATCACTCTCACTTTATGGAACACTTGACCAAACAACAACTTTTTTTAATCAAGCACAATTACTTACAGGAAACTTAAACGGAACCTATAATATTATTTGTTTTTCAATTGCTTTTGCTTTAATACCTATAGCAAGAAAATTTGGTGCAAAACACCTCCACTTTGTTAGTTTAACTATTGGTGGAGTCTCACTATTATGCATGCCTTTTCTTAACGATACTGATTTAATATTTACACTTCCTTTGGGGAATGGAATTCCTGTTTCTGAGATTTATTTATTTTCCTTTGGACTTGGGATAACCTGGGCCTCAATGATGGCTATGCCATATGAAATGTTAGCAGCCTCTATTCCTCAAGGGAAAACAGGAATTTATATGGGCATTTTCAATATGTTTATTGTGATCCCTATGATTATACAAATTTTTTCAGTTCAATATTTTGTATATGATTTGTTAGGCCAAAACCCAATAAATATTATTAGACTAGCTGGAGTTTTCTTAATAATTGGCGGGATTTTCTCTATGTTTGTTAGTCAGCCTAATACAATTGAGAGCTAATTATTTAAATTAAAAAGAGCGTTACGACTCTTGCTACTAAAGAAATTAATATGCAGAACGAACAACAGCGCAGAGCGGCACTTGTGTATCACGCCAAACCAAGACCAGGAAAAACGGAGGTTGTCCCTACAAAAAGTTATGATACGCAACGAGACTTAGCCTTGGCATATTCCCCAGGTGTAGCAATCCCTTGTCTAGAGATAGAGAAGAATAAGGAGGATGTATATAAATATACCAACAAAGGCAATTTAGTTGCAGTAATTTCAAATGGGACTGCTGTTTTAGGGCTTGGTGATATTGGACCAGAAGCTTCTAAACCAGTCATGGAAGGGAAAGGGCTTCTTTTTAAAATTTTTGCTGATATTGATGTTTTTGATATTCAAATTGACGTCAAAGATCCAGATAAATTTATTGAAGCTGTCAAAGCAATTGCCCCTACTTTCGGTGGAATTAATCTTGAGGACATTAAGTCTCCTGAAGCCTTTGAGATTGAAAGAAGGTTAAAAGATGAATTGGATATTCCAGTAATGCACGATGATCAGCATGGAACGGCCATAATTTCTGCCGCTGCCCTTTTGAATGCCTTGGAGCTTTCAGATAAAAAGATAGAAGAAGTCACTATTGTAGTTTCTGGAGCAGGTGCTGCAGCAATTTCTTGCACAAAACTCTATAAAGCTTTTGGTGCTAAAGTTGACAATATTGTAATGTTGGATAGTAGTGGTGTTATTCGAAGAGATCGTGAAAATCTTAGTCCTGAAAAAGATGAATTTGCAACATCAAGAGATCTTAATACTCTTGATGAAGCGATGAAAGGGGCAGATGTATTTATTGGATTATCTAAATCTGATATAGTTTCTCCTAAGATGCTTTTAACAATGGCTAAAAAGCCAATTGTTTTTGCAATGGCTAATCCTGATCCTGAAATTGGATATGATATAGCCTGTAAAACAAGAGATGATATTATTATGGCCACTGGGCGTTCTGATAATCCCAATCAGGTAAATAATGTTCTTGGATTTCCATTTATTTTTAGAGGTGCGTTAGATGTTAGAGCAAGCACCATTAATGAGGCAATGAAAATGGCAGCTGTAAAAGCTCTTGCTGATCTAGCAAAAGAATCTGTCCCTGAGCAAGTAAATTTAGTATATGATCAAACCCGACTGAGTTTTGGTAAAGAGTATATAATTCCAAAGCCATTTGATCCACGATTAATTACAACCGTTCCACCTGCAGTTGCAAAAGCAGCAATGGATTCTGGTGTTGCTTCAGCTCCAATAGAAGACTGGGATCGTTATAAAGAGACTTTAGAAGGCAGATTAGGGAATAGTCAGAAAATGGTTCGCTTACTCCGTGACCGAGCAAAATCTGCTCCAAAACGGCTTGTTTTCGCTGAGGCTGATCAAATGGATGTTCTAAAAGCAGCTCAAATAGTTGAGGAAGAAGGTATTGCTCATCCTATTTTATTAGGAAACAAAAAGGTCATCACAGATTTAAGAAAAGAAATTGATTTTACTGCTGATGTTGAAATTATTGATCCAAAAGATTACAGTCATAATAACCAAAAAAAAGAGTATGCTAAGTTATTTTGGAAAGAACAAAATCGAAAAGGATATACTCTATATGATGTTGAGCGTTTAATGGGTGAACGAAACTATTTCGCATCCATGATGATAAAAAATGGAGATGCAGATGCAATGATTTCGGGGTATTCCAGAAATTATCGTTCGGTAGTTAAACCTATTTTAGAAACGATATCAAAGTCAAAAGGTGTAAATAAAGTTGCAGCTACTAACTTAATGTTGACAAAATCAGGACCTTTATTTTTATCTGATACTACAATGAATGTGGAGCCATCTGCTAAAGAACTTGCTAAAATTGCTCAAATGACAGCCAATACAGCTAGTTTGTTTGGTTTAGAACCGATTATGGCAATGCTTTCTTTCTCAAATTTTGGTTCTTCACGTTACCCTCAAGCGAAAAAAGTTAGTGATGCAGTTTCCTTACTCCACAGGGGTAGTCCTGAATTAATTGTTGACGGACCTATTCAATCAGATTTTGCTCTTAATAAAGATTTACTTCAAAATACATTTCCATTTTCTTCATTGAGTAATAAAAAAGTTAACGTATTAATTTTTCCAAATTTAGATTCGGCAAATATTACTTATAAATTAATGAAAGAATTAAACGAAGCATTGTCTATTGGGCCGATATTGATGGGCCTTAGTGAACCTGTTCATGTTTTACAATTAGGAGCTTCAGTAGATGAAATCGTAAACATGTCGGCTGTTGCAGTTATTGACGCTCAATCAAAAAATAAATAAAAATGATTACACAAATTATAGGAAGGTTAGTAGAAAAATTGCCCACTCATGTAGTAATTGATTGCCAAGGTGTTGGATATCAAGTAAACATCTCTTTACATACCTTTTCTCAATTGGGTGATGATGAAAAAATTAAACTTTATACTCATCTTCAGATTAAAGAAGATTCACACACACTATTTGGTTTTTTTACTACTCTAGAGCGCTCTGTATTTAGACTTTTACTATCTGTTTCTGGAATAGGAGCAAGTACAGCCAGAACGATGTTATCATCTTTAGAGCCACAGCAAATTCAACGTGCTATAATCACCGAAGATTTAGCCACTATTAAATCTATAAAAGGAATTGGTTTAAAAACGGCACAACGGGTGTTAATCGAGTTAAAAGATAAAATGTTGAATCTCTTCGAAGGTGAAGAAATTCAGCCTTTTCCAAACAATACAATCAAAGAAGAAGCGTTATCAGCATTAGAGGTTCTTGGTTATTCAAGAAAGCAATCTGAAAAAGTAATAGATAACGCCATTCAGAGTGCTCCTGATAGTTCTGTAGAAGATCTTATAAAGGCAGCCCTGAATAAATTATAAAAAACCCTTTGATTGAGACAACTCGATATGTAATTTTAAAGGCATCCCATACTTCATTTGTTATCCTATTATGGATATTTTTATCCTGTGGAGTTTTGTCTGCTCAACAAGGTGCTGTTTTAGGAAATATATCTCCTCCTAATTCAAGCAACATCTCTAGTCAGTATCGGTATAATGTTGCCACTGATCGATATATATTCACAGAAGAAATTGGTGGGTATCCTATAAGTATTCCTTTGATGCTTTCTGTAAAAGAATATGAGGCTCTAGTTCTTAAAGAACAAATGAAAACATACTTTCAGGATAAATTACAAGTACTAAGTGGAAGAGGTTCTAATCTAGAGGAGATTCAAAAAAATTTATTACCCGAATTATATGTAAATAATAAATTCTTTCAATCCATTTTTGGTAGTGATGCTATTAATATTTCTCCCCAAGGATCCATAGGAATAGATTTAGGATATCGTTATCAAAAAAATGATAATCCAAATGCATCACCAGTAAATAGAAGAAATAATGGATTTGATTTTGACCAACGGATAAGTTTAAGCTTATTGGGAAAAATTGGAGAACGACTTCAAATTACTGCAAATTATGATACTGAATCTACTTTTGATTTTCAAAATTTAATTAAAATCCAATTTAATAAGCCTCAGCTTTCAGAAATTAAGAATTTGATACCAGGAAAAGTAGGTTCAACATTGAGTGGACTCCAAGAAAAGGCTGAATCAATCCAAAATAAAGTGTCCGATGTTAAACAAAAAATCAATGAAGCTAAAAGTACTTTAAATCAAGCACGACAGAAAATTGATGATTTAAAAGAGAACCTTAACAAACTTCCAAACAGTTCTGAACAAGTCGGAAATAGAGTGGCAGAGTATTTAAAGGGTAAGGTTACAGAAGACGCTATTCTTCAGAATATTGATATTGGTAATATTAGTATGCCCTTAAATAGTAACTTAATACAAGGGGCACAAAGTCTTTTTGGTATTAGAGCAGATTTGAAATTTGGTAATACTACAATTTCAGGAATTTTTTCGGAGCAACGTTCCCAGTCTCAGAATATTACTTCACAAGGAGGGGGAAAGCTTGAGGACTTTAGCCTTTTTGCGTTAGATTACGAAGAAGATAGACATTACTTTATTAGTCATTATTTTAGAGATAATTACGATGCGTTTTTAGATACTTATCCTTATATAAATTCACCTATTCAGATAACTAGAATTGAGGTTTGGATTACTAATAGAGGCTATCAAACTCAAAATGTTAGAAATATTGTTGCTCTACAAGATTTAGGAGAGGCTAATCCTAAAAATACTCGATTGGATGATTCAGTTTCTTCTTTTTTTATTGAGGGAAATCCTTTATTCCCTCCAAGTAATAAAGTTAACAAACTAGACCCTGATGAGATTGATTTTGGAGGAATTTTAACATCTAATATTCGTGATATTGCGAAAGTAAAAAATGGATTTGGTGCAACTAAAGTAACAGAAGGTAAGGATTATGCGGTTTTAGAAAGTGCAAGAAAATTAAATGCCCAAGAATACACTTTTCATCCACAGTTAGGATATATATCTTTAAATCAACGTCTCAGTAATGATGAGATTTTAGGAATCGCTTTTCAGTATACTTATTTAGGAAAAGTATATCAAGTAGGAGAGTTTGCCAATGGCGACATACCTGGCACTTCTTTGTTACAAAATGATGTTTCGCCACAACCCCAGCAGACACCTATTATTCAAACAAACAATCTGGTGGTTAAATTGCTTAAAAGTAGTTTGACCGATGTACGTCAACCTCTGTGGGATTTGATGATGAAGAATATTTATAACACCGGTGCTTTTCAATTGTCTGAAGAAGATTTCAAACTTAGTATTTTATATACTGATCCTTCACCAATCAATTACATGACCCCTGTTGATGCTTCTATTTGGCCAGAATCTTTAGATCAAGAGGTTTTATTAAACACCATGGATTTAGACCGATTAAATGCATATCAAGATCTAGTGGCCCGTGGTGATGGTTTTTTTGACTATATACCGGGAATAACTATTGATCCTAGGTATGGTCGTATTATTTTTCCTAAAGCAGAACCTTTCGGAGAATTTCTTTTTAATTTATTAGACAATCCAGAATCTTCTAAAGAGGATTATGATATTGAAAGTAGTTTTAATAAGAATCAAAAGAAGTATGTATTTAATCAAATGTATTCTTCTACAAAAGCATCTGCATTAGAGTTTACAGAAAAAAATAAGTTTCAACTTAAAGGAAAGTACAAGTCTGAAGGAGGAGATGGTATTAATATCGGTGCATTTAATGTTCCTAGAGGTTCTGTTAAGGTAACAGCAGGCGGAAGAGTACTTCAAGAGGGAATGGATTATACTGTTAATTACGAAATAGGAAGAGTGAAAATCTTAGATGAAGGGTTAAAAGCTTCTAATATTCCTATTGATATTTCGGTAGAGAACAATTCGTTTTTTAATCAGCAAAACAAGCGTTTTTCCGGATTTAACATTAATCATCGAATTAGCGATAAAATTTTTGTAGGAGGAACCTTAATTAATTTGAGTGAAAACCCATTAACTCAAAAAGCTAATTATGGAACAGAACCGGTTAATAATACCATGATGGGTTTCAATACTAATTTTTCTACTGAAATTCCTTTTTTAACACGTTTAGTTAATAAATTGCCAACAGTTAAATCTACCATTCCTTCTCAAATTTCTTTTAGAGGAGAAGTTGCAAGTTTAGCCGCCAAAGATCCTAGAAACACTCAATTGAATGGCGAAACCAATGTGTATATTGATGATTTTGAAGGGGCTCAAACTAATATTGATGTAAAGGGTTTTAATGCTTGGAATCTTTCAAGTGTTCCCGTTAATGATGTTCCGGGAGCTACTCTAGATGGCTTGGCAAGTGGTTTTGCACGGTCCAAATTAGCTTGGTATTCTATAGACCAAATATTCTATTTTAGGCCACCAGCAGGAATAAATAATGATGACATTTCATCTAATGAAACTCGGCGTATTTTTATAAACGAATTATTTCCTGAACAGGACATAGTTCAGGGCACACCAAGTACTTTACCTACATTTGATTTGGCTTATTATCCCGAAGAAAAAGGTCCTTATAATAATGCTACTTTAGATAAGTTTTCAATGGATCCCAAAAATAATTGGGGAGGTATTATGCGTTCTTTAAATGCTACTAACTTTGAGCAATCTAATGTTGAATTTATTGAGTTTTGGTTATTAGACACATTTTCTGAAAATACTTCACCATCAGATGATTTGGGAGAGTTGGTTTTTCATTTAGGAAATATATCTGAAGATATTTTACGCGATGGAAGAAAACAATTTGAAAACGGTCTCCCTTCATCGACCGAAGTAACACCAACCTATCAATCGCCCTGGGGAAAAGTTCCAGCAAATCAATCCTTAGTTTATGCTTTTAATTCTGTGGCTGAAGACCGTTCTATTCAAGATGTGGGTCTTGATGGTTTAGCAGATTCACAAGAACAAACAGTTTTCACCAACGGACCAAGTAATGACCCTGCAGGGGATAATTATCAATATTTTTTACAAGGGGAAGGAGGTATTTTAGATCGGTATAAAAACTATAATGGACTAGAAGGTAATACCCCAATAAACTTTAGTGATTTGGATAGAGGAAATACAACAGAACCTGATACAGAAGATATTAATCGTGATCAGAGTATGAATACGATTGATAGTTATTTTGAATATCGCGTTCCTATTTCCAAAAACATGCAGGTAGGAAACCACCCTTTTATTACAGATGTTCGTGAAAATATTAATGTAAATACTCCCAATGGAGATCAAATTTCGGTACGTTGGATCCAATTTAAAATACCTATCCAGAAAGATTATTATGAAAACACATCTTACAATAGATATTTCAAGTCAGTCAATGAAATTAACGATTTGCGATCTATTCGTTTTATGCGAATGGTTTTAAATGGTTTTGAGCAAAAAGTAGTTTTTCGATTCGGAACCTTAGACCTTGTTCGTGGTGATTGGAGAAGGTATAATAAGCCTTTAAATGAAGAAATTTTAGTTAATCAAAATACCACGGTAGATATTAGTACCGTAAACATTCTTGAAAATGAAAATCGTATTCCTATTAACTACGTATTGCCACCTGAAATACGAAGGGAGCAAATCAACAACAACAATACCATTATTCGTCAAAATGAACAATCTTTAGCTTTTAGAGTCTGTGATCTAAAGCCTTCAGATTCTCGTGGAGTATATAAAGGTTTGGATTTAGACATGAGACAATACAGTAAACTTCGAATGTTTATACATGCAGAATCTCTTCCAGGAAATGAACCTTTGCCTGGAGAAGGTTCAGAAGAAGAATTTGACAAACGTTTGGTGGCTTTTATTAGATTAGGTTCAGATTACCAAGATAATTTTTATCAAATTGAAGTACCTTTAAAGCCTTCGGCTTATGCTGATAATAATTCCAATAAACTTTCTGCAGAAGAAGTTTGGAATCCAGATTCTAATTCACTGGAAGTTCCCATTGATATCCTTACGAAACTCAAAGCACTTGCTTTGCAGCAGTTGGGACTTGGAAAAACTTTATATTTTGATGAAACATTAAATCCTATTAATGAATTCACACCCATTAGTAGTCTTCCAGGAGATCATAAGTATAAGTTTGCTATTAGAGGAAATCCTTCCCTAGGAGCTATTAGAACACTAATGATTGGAGTTAAAAATCCATCTACTAACATAGGAGAGTCTTTATGTGGAGAAGTTTGGTTTAATGAATTACGAATTTCAGGTATAGATAGTCAAGGGGGGTGGGCAGCTATTGGAGCCTTAGATGCTAATCTTGCTGATTTCGCATCTTTTTCTGCCACAGGGCGTTATTCTACAATTGGATTTGGTAGTATAGACCAAACACCCAATCAAAGAACAAGAGAAGATTTATTACAATATGATATTGTTTCAAATGTTAATTTAGGGCAATTAACACCTCAAAAGTGGGGTCTTCAAATTCCTTTAAGTTTTGCTAGTGGAGAAACCTTAATTACCCCAGAATATGATCCTTTTTATCAAGATATAAAATTAAGTGATCGTCTAGATACGACTCAAAGAAAATCACAACGTGATTCTATCAGAAATCAATCTATTGATTATACAAGACGTAAAAGTATTAGTTTAATTGGCATCAGAAAGAACAGTAATAGCGATGGTCCTACGCGCTTTTATAGCTCCCAAAATTTTGATTTTAACTATGCATATAATGAGTTAGAGCATCATGATTATGAAATTGAAAATCATGAAGAAATAAATCTCCTTTTAGGAGCAAATTATGGGCATTCTTTTTCTAGCAAACCGATAGAACCTTTCAAGAAGGTGACTTTTTTGAATCAAAAAAAATACTTGCAATGGCTTCAGGAATTAAACTTTAATTTACTCCCTAATTCAATTGAGGGAGCTGTAAATATTAATCGTATTTTAAATAATCAGAAATTTAGACAAGTATACTTAGAGGGAGTAGATTCACAAATTCAACGCGATCTACCCAATTTACAGCAACGTAACTTTTTATTTGATTACAATTATTCCTTTGCCCACAATTTAAGTCGTTCGCTACGTGTAAATTTCAATGCCGCAACAAGTAGTATTATAAGAGAATTAGATCCTTTTGGAGGTAGTTTAGGCGCTGCTGTGTCTAAATCTAATTCAAGAGCTTTATGGGAGGGAATTCTAAATCCAGGAGAACCAAACACTCACATTCAATCTTTAGTTGTTAATTATAAACTACCCTTTCAGTACATTCCTTTACTTAGCTTCATTGATGCTACCTATAATTATACAGGTAATTTTAATTGGATTAGGGGTTCAGAAGCACTCTCGCAAGTGGTAAGTGAAGATGGAATTCCTTTAGGAATTGTCAACACTATTCAAAATAATAACACAAAAACCTTAACAGGGGCTTTGTCATTTGCAAAATTATATTCTATTTTAGGATTAAAGTCTAAAAAGGTTCCATTTAATGCTCAAGTCAAAAAAAGTGTTCCGAATGATAGTATAGCAAAGAAAAAGTACCCATTTTTGAAAAAAGGCTTAACCCAGTTGGTTGATATTTTAACAGCTATAAAACGTGTTCAAGCCAGTTATAAAGAAAACAACGGCTCCGTTCTCCCCGGATACCTTCCTACAGTAGGTTTTGCTGGTGGACTAAGACCCACTTTAGGGTATACCTTTGGGAGTCAAGCAGATATTCGTTATGAAGCTGCCAGACAGGGATGGTTAACGGAGTATCCGAATTTTAATCAGCCTTTTACTCAATTGCATTCAAGTAGGCTTCAAGCATCAGCACAAGTAGTACCTTTTAAAGGTTTAATAATTGATTTAAATGCAGAGCGTGATTATTCTGAAAATACATTAGAAAATTTTATAGTTGAATCACAAAATTATATATCTCAAAATTCAAATTTATATGGAAATTTTGGAATGTCTACTATTTTAATTCAAACTGCTTTTAGTAGTTCCAGAGGATCGGGGAGATCAAATTTTGAGAAATTCAGAGATGCACGAAAAATTATTGCAAATAGACTAGCACAAAACAGTAATTCAACAAGTCTTGAACAAAACATTGATGGATACCCTGTTGGGTTTGGAAAGAACCAACAAGGGGTATTAATAAACTCTTTTTTATCTGCATATTCAGGTGTAAATCCAGAAAATATATCTTTAAATCCACTAAGAAACACACCACTACCTAATTGGAACATTAAGTTTACCGGACTCACAGGGTTAAAGCCCGTAGCTAAAATTTTTAAACGGCTATCTTTAAATCATGCTTACAGAGCAAGCTATACTCTCACAAATTTTCAATCTAATTTTGATTATAATCCACTAGCTCCAGAACAAACAGATAAATTGGGAAATTTAATTCCTAAAAATTTATTTTCTAATATCAATTTAGTAGAACAGTTTAACCCACTTATTAGGTTAGATGTGGAGTTGATAAACTCCTTTAAATTTTTAGCTGAATTAAGAAAAGAACGTGCTATATCTTTAAGTCTTGACAACAACCTTATTACAGAGTCTAGGGGAGACGAATATGTCGTTGGAATGGGTTATCGCGTTAAAGATGTTCGATTTAGAACAAGTATAGGTGGAAGACGTGTAATTTTAAAAGGTGATTTAAATATTAAAGCAGATGTTTCATATCGTGATAATATAACTGTCTTGCGTAATTTGGAATATGACAACAATCAAGTTACCGCTGGGCAAAGTATAATGGCTATTAAGGTTACGGCGGATTATGCATTGACAAGAAACTTAACAGCTCAATTTTTTTATGACCATAATTTTTCTGAATTTGCTATTTCCACAGCCTTTCCTCAAACAAGTATTCGTTCAGGTTTTACAATTCGTTATAATTTTGGAAATTAAAAGTCTTTTTTCATAAAATAAATCAATTAAATTTGTCCATATTAAAGTTTTACTAATGAATGTACCGCAAGAATTAAAATACACCAAAGATCACGAATGGGTAAAAATAGAAGGTGATATAGCGACTATAGGAATCACTGATTTCGCTCAAGGTGAATTAGGTGATATAGTGTATGTTGAGGTAGAGACCTTGGATGATACTCTTGAGGCAGATGCTGTTTTTGGTACAGTTGAAGCTGTTAAAACCGTTTCAGACTTGTTTATGCCTTTATCAGGTGAGGTAATTGCTTTTAATGAGGCATTAGAAGATACTCCAGAGACTGTAAATGAAGATCCTTACGGAGAAGGATGGATGATTAAGATTAAACTGACAGACCCTTTAGCGATTAAAGATTTACTTGATGCAGCGGATTATACTAAGTTGGTTACAGGCTGATAGATTTTTTAAAGTACTAGCCCTTTTTACGACTTTCATTGTCATTTACTTAAGTTTAAAGCAACCAGGTCAAGAATTTAACCCTTGGACTTTTCTTTTTTTTAGACAAGACATAGTACTTCATTTTAGTTGTTATTTTTCACTTACAGTTATTTATTTTACTGCTTTATTTAAATACAAATCAGCGATTAAAACTTCATTTTTACTTTCTTTTTTTATTGGGTGTTTAATGGAATTATTGCAACTAATCCCATTTTTTGAGAGAACCTTTGATGTTGCCGACATTGCAGCTAATTTTATAGGTAGTTTATGTGGAATCATATTGATTCAAATATTGTTTGCCGATTCTCTAAAAGAATAATGTGTTTTAAGTATATTTTTTTTTAGTTTAGCTATCTAAATAACGTTTTACTATGCAATCCAAAAAAAACGAAAAAGTTGATTTAACTAAAAACAGCAGTCTATACTTTGTTATTGGACTTGCGACAATTTTATTTATTTCATGGCAAGCTATTGAGTGGAAAACCTATGAGAAAGATCTTTATGGGTATGAGGCTCTAAATGTAGATGATGAAGATGACGAAGAAATTCCTATCACCGAACAGCTTAAAACGCCACCACCACCACCCCCACCACCACCACCAGCACCTGAAGTTATTGAGGTTGTAGAAGATGAAGAGGAAGTTGAAGAGACTGTTATTGAATCTACGGAAACAAACGAAGATGAAATAGTTGAGATCGTTGAAGTAGAAGAAGAATATGATGACGTTGATGTTCCTTTTGCAGTTATTGAAGATGTACCTATTTTCCCTGGTTGTGAAAAGGTTTCTAAATCAGAGCGTCGTAACTGTTTTCAAGAAAAAATGAATAAGCATATTCGTAAAAACTTTAGATATCCTGAAATTGCTCAGGAAATGGGGATTCAAGGACGTGTATATGTGAATTTTATTATAGCAAAAGATGGTCAGATTACAAATATTAGAATGCGTGGACCAGATAAAAATCTAGAAAAAGAAGCACAGCGAATTATTGCTAAATTACCAAATATGATACCTGGAAAGCAAAGAGGAAGACCAGTACGTGTTCCTTTTAGTATCCCAATTACCTTTAGATTACAGTAAAGATCATTTCAATTTAAAAGTATTCAGTACTGCACAGGGTTTTTAATGTACTATATTTAAAAGTTAGATAAAATTACTGATAAATCTTTATTCCCACCAATTATTACTAACAGATAAAACATTCTTAAAAAATATATTACTTTAAACTTTGACTTTGTTTAACCTTTAAAAGATTTTATATCTAAATACTATTTTTGATTGTTCATTGGTTTTTTCTCGACTATCTTTATCGTCTGAAAGATGATGCACCATGCACCAAAATGAAATCCTTTCCTCGCCTAATAGACAGATAACTTTAAGTGATTTTTCACAACTCACAAAATTCAGGTTGTCTATTACCGTTGTGATATCATCTATCGCAGGGTATTTTTTAGCTGTAGAAGTAGTTCATCTCCCTACCCTCTTATTGCTTATTATTGGTGGCTATGCAATGGTGGGAGCTTCAAATGCTTTTAATCAAGTATTTGAAAAGGACTTGGATAAATTAATGCTTAGAACTCAAAACCGTCCATTACCAGCTGGGCGAATGCAATCAAGTACGGCTTTGTTTATTGGGGTTGTTTTAACCTTAGTTGGGGTTTCTACTTTATATTTAATAAACCTCAAGACTGCTTTTTTTGCGATTTTATCCATTTTCTTGTATGCTTGCGTATACACCCCATTAAAGCAAAAAACTTCGTTATCTGTATTTGTAGGTGCTTTTCCTGGTGCCATTCCTTTTATGTTGGGATGGGTTGCAGCTACGAATGAATTTGGAATTGAACCAGGTGTTTTGTTTATGATTCAATTCTTTTGGCAGTTTCCACATTTTTGGGCTATTGGATGGTTAATGCATGATCAATACAAAGCTGCTGGTTTTAAGATGCTTCCTTCTGGAGCACGTGATCAGTCTACCGCTTTTCAAACAGTTTTTTATACTCTTTGGACGGTTCTTATCTCATTATTACCTGCTTTTTATTCTACAGGTTCTTTAATATTGACATTTCCTTCAGCAGTTATGGTGGGGGTATTAGGCTCTTTTTTTTTATTTTATGCCCTTAGGCTAATGTTTTTAAAAGACGATAAAGCTGCTCGCTTTTTAATTAGAGCAAGTATTTTATATATAACAGGCATACAATTAGTGTATGTTTTAGACAAATTTTTATTTCAATGAATACAAACGATTCTTTAATAGAAAAAAATAATAGAGCAAAAAAAATGATGCTGTGGTTTGGCATGATAAGTATGAGTATGACTTTTGCTGGTTTGACGAGTGCTTATGTGGTAAGTAGTTCACGATCTGATTGGATTCAGCAAATTGAACTCCCCTTTGCTTTTACTATAAGCACCCTTCTTATTATATTAAGTAGCGGTACCTTTTATTTGGCATTGAAAATGCTTAGAGTTCAGAATAAAATAGCAACACAGAGTCTGCTCGCAATTACTTTTGCCCTAGCATTAGCTTTTATATATTTTCAGTTCCAAGGATTTGCAGCAATTATAGAGCAAGGATATTATTTTACAGGGCCAGAAAGCTCAATTACAACATCATATTTATATGTTTTGGTTTTATTGCATTTGTTGCACTTAACAGCCGGAATTGTGATTGTATTGAATGTGTTTGTCAACACTTTGAAAGAAAAATATAACCCAGCTAATACCTTAGGATTTGAGCTTGCTCTAACTTTCTGGCACTTTCTGGATTTTCTTTGGGTATATTTATTTTTATTCGTTTCATTCTACGGTTAAAAATTAATAAATTTGCACAGAATTTAAAATGATAATATGGAAGTAACTGCTAAAGCATCTACTGAAGAAGGACCTGTATGGGAGGGAGGCAACAAGCCATTCAACGCCAGTTATGGTAAACTAATGATGTGGTTTTTCATAGTTTCAGATGCATTAACCTTTACAGGATTTTTAGTGGCCTATGGCTTTTCAAGATTTAAAAACATAAACTCTTGGCCCATTGCAGACGAGGTGTTTACACACTTTCCTTTTTTGCACGGTATAGATGCGCCGATGTATTATGTTGCCTTAATGACCTTTGTTCTGATATTTTCATCCGTAACAATGGTACTTGCAGTTGACGCTGGACATCATATGCAAAAAGCTAAAGTTACTTTTTACATGTTATTAACTGTTATTGGAGGCGCTATTTTTGTTGGCTCACAAGCATGGGAATGGAAAAACTTTATTAAAGGTGAATATGGTGCATTAGAAACAAAAGGGGGTCAGATTTTACAATTCGTAAATTCAGATACAGGAAAACGTGCTGCTATTCAAGAGTTTGCCCAAGGCATAGATTCCCCTAGGACAACACATCAATTAAGCAATGGTATTTGGTATAAAAGCGAAACCTCTTTACCCACCGTTTCTTTAGCAGAGGTTAATAAAGGATTTGCTGCAAGTAGTAATCTAGTGATTCGTACAGAGCAGCTTGACGAAAAGGGACGTAAAGTAGTTCTTTCCAGGGGAGAATCACTCCTGAAGATTCAAGATGCCACCATAGTAGTTGAAGGGGCAAATCTTATACGTAATGAGTATGGAAATCGTCTTTTTGCAGATTTCTTCTTCTTTATTACTGGCTTTCACGGCTTTCACGTTTTTTCGGGGGTCGTTATTAATATTATTATTTTCTTTAACGTAATTGTAGGTACTTACGAGCGAAGAGGACATTATGAAATGGTGGAAAAAGTAGGACTATATTGGCACTTTGTCGATTTAGTTTGGGTATTTGTTTTCACTTTTTTCTATCTAGTTTAACACAACTTAAAACAAAATAAATGGCCGCAGAAGAACATAAATTAGCCATCTTTAGAGGACTTTTAAAGTTCAAATCAAACCAACAAAAGATTTGGGGAGTTTTAATTTTCCTCTCTATTGTTACTACCATTGAAGTAGCATTGGGGATCATTAAACCTGAAATTTTATCAGGATCATTTTTAAGAATGAAAATTTTAAATTGGATTTTCATTATACTAACCATTGTAAAGGCTTATTATATTGCTTGGGACTTTATGCACATTAGAGATGAGAAAGGTGGTTTAAAAAATGCGATTGTACTTCCATTAGTTATCTTAATTCCATATTTAGCTTTTATTCTTCTAATAGAAGCGGATTATATTTTTGATGTCATGGAAACTGGATTTGTAGCATGGAATTTTTAATAATTTTAAATTAAATAATCAAGCGGTTTCAAAACCGCTTTTTTTTGTATTATGAAGAAGGAAGAGATTCAGAAAAAAATTGTGTTGGGATTATTATTTGTTTTCCCTATTGTGGTCTACTTGTTTTTTGCTTCTGGCAAAAATAATTTTGCAAAGCTTCCTATACTCACAAATGAAGTAAATGAACTCTCTTCTTTAGCTTCTGTAACAGATAATTCTATTAAATTACAAGATAGGATAACGGTATTAGGATACTGGGGGGGGAGTCTAGACACCAAAAAAGCAGAAGCTTTAAATCTGAATGAAAAAATATATAAACGCTTTTACGAATTTGAAGACTTTCAATTTGTTATTTTAGTCAATGAAGAGCGTTTAGGCCAAGTAGATAGTTTAAAAATAGCCCTCCAAGAAGGGGTTGGCACTAAGCTTGTAAAATGGAATTTTATTTTTGCCACAAATCAAGAAATTCAAACACACTTTAACTCACTTAAAACACCATTATCACTTGAGACTAGTGGAAGTGTACCCTATGTTTTCATAATTGATAAAGATCGTAATCTGAGAGGAAGAAACGATGATGAGGATGAGGGAACCCTCTATGGATTTGATGCACGCTCTGTAGCTCAATTAAATAAAAAAATGATAGACGATGTTAAAGTCATTTTAGCAGAATATCGTTTAGCCTTAAAAATTTACAACTCAAATCGTGAAAAGTAATTCCTATGCCTAATTTAAAATATGTAGGACTTTTTTTAATCATCATTATTTTTGGTATTTTATTTATTCCAAAAATTATTGATCGTGTATCTTCAAACACAATAGTTCAAAGTAACCGAACACAATCTGCAGAACCCTTAAGCTATATTGTTTTAAATGGTAAATCTAAAAAGGTTCCTTCTTTTGCTTTTACAAACCAAGACAACTTGTTTATTTCAAATGAAGACTTTTTGGGGAAAGTTTATATTGCTGAATTCTTTTTTACGTCGTGTCCAAGCATTTGTCCTATCATGAATAAAAACATGAAACGTTTGGAAGATTTTTATGGCACAAGAAATGATTTTGGTATTGCTTCTTTTACAATTGATCCTGAACATGATACTCCTGAAGTACTTAAAAAATACGCAGAAGATTATAGCGTATTTTCTCAAAACTGGCATTTTTTAACTGGTGAAAAAGAGGATATTTATTCATTAGCAAATACAGGTTTTAATATCTTTGCATCAATAAACTCTAAAGTAGAAGGTGGTTTTGAGCATCAAGGATATTTTGCGCTGATTGACAAACAAGGTTTTATTCGCTCACGAACTGATCAGTTTGGGAATCCAATTGTATACTATATGGGTTTAGACCAAGAAAATGTGGAGATTCAAGACGTAGATATGCTTAAGGAGGATATTAAAAAATTATTAAACGAATAAGTCATGACCCAAAAAAATAAATTCACCCCTTATATCTGGCTCATATCCATTGTAATTCCTGTGGTTGTTGCCATTCTTTTTACCGTTAGAATTCCAAACGTAGCATCCCTCAGTTTTTTACCTCCAATTTATGCAACAGTTAATGGAATAACAACAGTTATTTTACTACTTGCTTTGAAGGCTATTAAAAGTAAAAATATAAATCTTCATAAAAACTTAATGAAGACTGCCATTGCGCTATCATTGGCTTTTTTATTGATGTATGTAGCTTATCATATGACTTCAGATTCTACTCCATATGGTGGAGAAGGATTTATTCGTTATGTTTATTTTTTCATTTTGATATCTCATATTATTCTCTCCATAGGAATCATTCCAATGGTTTTATTCACATATGTACGAGCATTTAATAGACAGTTTGAAGATCATAAAAAAATTGCACGTTATACTTTTCCAATATGGTTATATGTTGCAGTAACAGGTGTTATTGTATACTTCATGATTTCCCCATACTATATTTAATATGCGACATCCTTTCCCTGTTATTTTATTTATCATGTTTCTCCTTTTTATAGAGACTTCCTACGGACAATGTTCAATGTGTAGAGCGGTCTTGGAGTCTGAAGAAGGCCAGGAAACAGCCAAAGGAATTAATAAAGGTATCTTATACCTTATGGCAATTCCATATCTGTTAGTTGGAGTAGTGGGTTGGAAAGTTTTTCAGATATTAAAAAAATAGTTTACATTAATTTTGTTTATATAATAAACTAGTTTACTTTTGTATAAAATTTTACCATGAATTCCTCTAGAGATCAAATTGAAGCAATAGCAAGTGTAATCAATAACACAAGAGAAAATTTAAAACCTTTGAGTATTAATTTCATTTTTTGGGGTTGTTTAGTTATTGTGATGAGTTTATTTAACTATGCTTTTCCGTCATTAATTGAATCAACTCAATATGGTGATGTTTTATTTTGGACAGTTTTGCCTCTAATTGGAATGATATTAACTATTTATTACAATATTAAGTACAGAAATAAAACAGGATATGAAACTTATCTAAATAGGGTTATAAAAATTATTTGGGGAGTGTTTAATCTATCATGGATATACATTATCGCTCTTTCGTTTACTATAAAAAGTTTTCATCCAGTTCCTCCTATTTTATTTTTATTAGGTATGATATTAATTATTACAGGGTTGATTATTAAATTCAAACCCATTACGTTAGGCGGAATATTTCTGACAATATTTACATTTTATCTAAATTTTAACCCAGGAATTAATCTTTTACTTGTAAACATAATTGGAGTTTCACTTGGAATGTTAGTCCCAGGACTATCACTTTTTTATTCTAAGTCTCATAATAAATCCGATGAATAAATTATTATTTAATCCAATTAGATTAAAAATCATGTCATCTTTAATTAATAATAGTGAATGTGACTTCAATTACTTAAAAAAAATCACTGAATCAACTCAAGGTAATTTGAGTATTCAGCTTAAAAAATTAAAAGAAGAAAAATACATCAACATTAAAAAAAAATTCATTAATAATTACCCTAAAACAAGTTGTTCAATCACAGAAAAAGGAAAGATTAAATTTGAAGAATTTTTCAAAATTTTAATTACACTTAAAGAGAATGGAAAATAGAAATTATTTTTTGATACACGATGTAACAATTAGCTATTTATTTAGTCTAATTATTTTAAGAGACTAAAGAATTGATTGTATTTTCGCTCAAGTTTTAATTTAAAAAAACCAATGATTCAAATAAAAAACCTACATAAATCATATAAAATGGGAACTTCTTCTCTTCATGTTTTAAAGGGAATCAACTTTAATGTTGAGCAGGGTGAGTTGGTTGCCATTATGGGATCTTCAGGTTCTGGGAAATCTACTTTATTAAATATTTTAGGAATGTTAGATGTTGCTGAAGAGGGAGACTATATTTTAGACAATGTTCCCATTAAAAATTTGAATGAAACCAAAGCAGCGAAATATCGGAATAAATTTTTAGGCTTTGTCTTTCAATCCTTTAACTTAATTAATTACAAGACTGCTTTAGAAAATGTATCACTTCCTTTATATTATCAAGGAATTCCTCGTAAAGAGCGACAACAATCTGCATTAAATTATTTAGAAAAAGTTGGATTAAAAGATTGGGCAACACATTTGCCTAGTGAATTATCTGGTGGTCAAAAACAACGTGTGGCAATTGCTCGTGCCCTAGCTTCAAAACCCAAAGTTCTTTTGGCAGATGAGCCAACAGGTGCTTTAGATTCAACAACCTCTCATGAGGTAATGGATTTAATTCAAAAAATTAATCAAGAAGGAAAAACAATTCTAGTTGTTACCCACGAATTAGATATTGCACAAATGTGTAAACGTATTGTCAAACTTAAAGATGGCGTTATCGTTGAAGATAAAAAAGTAAAACAAGTATTAGCTTCTTCTTATGTTTAATAGAGATCGCTGGAGAGAAATTTTTGACACAATAAGTAAAAATAAACTACGCACATTTTTGTCTGGTTTTACTGTTGCCTTAGGAATTTTTATTTTTATTATTCTATTTGGTTTAGGAAACGGCTTAAAAAATTCATTTCAAGAATTTTTTTTAGACGATGCTAGTAATGCTATTTTTCTATATCCTGGAAAAACATCGATGCCTTATAATGGGTTTAAGGAAAACAGAAGAATTGAATTTGATATCGAAGATGTTGAAGACATTAAAAATAATTTCACTTTATTCACTGAATACGTTACACCTAGAATTTCAAGAAGTGCTTTAACACGATATAAAAGTCAGAGCAATTCATATACTACTCGAGGGGTTGGACCTGCTCATCAATTTGTAGAAAAAACAATTTTGATGAAGGGACGTTTTATAAATCAAAAAGACATTGCTATAAGAGCTAAATATGCAGTAATAGGCCGTCTAGTAGCTAAAGATCTTTTTAAAGCAGAAGATCCTATTGGAAAGTATATTGATATTGGATCTAGTGTTTTTAAAGTAATAGGAGTTTTTCAAGATGATGGTGGAGATCGCGAAGAACGAAATATTTATATCCCTTATTCAACACGCCAGTTGCTTGAAAAAGGAAATGATAAGGTAGATGAAATAATTGTAACCTTTAATAAGGATTTAGGACATACTGGTGCTTTAGCTTTTGAGAGTTCTTTAAAAAAATATTTTAAGGACAAAAAATCTATTGATCCAAGAGATCCAAATGGAATTTATTTTCGAAACCTTACTGATGATTTAAAGCAAACCCAGCAATTTGCAGTGGTACTTCAATATATTGTAAGTTTTGTTGGATTAGGAACATTAATTGCAGGAATTATTGGTATTTCAAATATTATGGTGTTTGTAGTTAAAGAACGGACAAAAGAATTAGGCATTAGAAAAGCATTAGGAGCTACACCAAAATCAGTCATTCAAATGATTCTTCAAGAATCAGTTTTTATTACCACAATCTCAGGCTATACAGGACTAATCTTAGGAGTATTTCTTTTAAAAAACATTGGCTTAAAATTAGAAGACTATTTCATTAAAAATCCATATATAGATTTGGGTACTGCTATAGCAGCTACTATCATATTGATTATTTTTGGAGCAATTGCAGGATATATTCCTGCAAAAAGAGCCGCTAGAATTAAACCTATAATTGCCTTACGAGATGAATAGTTTAAAAGTAATATTTGATCGTGATACATGGCAGGAAATTTTTGGGTCCATATCTAAAAATAAGACAAGAACTATTATTACCGTAATTGGTGTTCTTTGGGGAATTTTTATTTATATAGCACTTTCAGGAGCAGCAAAAGGATTAGATAATGGTTTTGAAAGACAGTTTGAAAATATAGCTATGAACTCCATGTTTATTTGGGCTCAAAGAACGAGTATTCCATATGATGGATTCAAAATAGGCAGAAGAGTTGAGCTTAAGCTTTCAGATATAGATTACTTGAAGCAACGTGTTCCTCAAGTTGAATTTATCGCTCCTAGAAATGCTAGAGGTGTTTTTGGCGGTGGAGTTCCACTTGTTGTTAGAAATAATAAATCTAGTAATTATAACGTTTATGGTGATTATCCTGAATTAACAAAAATTGCGACTAAAAAGATTTATACAGGTGGACGTTTTATAAATGATGATGACATTCGATACCGGCGAAAAGTATGCGTAATAGGTGAACGAACACAAACAGAACTCTTTGATGAAGATGAAGACCCCATAGGACAATATATAAGAATTGATAACATTTATTTCCAAGTTGTTGGAGTTCACAAGTTTGTGCCTGGTGGTGGTTTTGAAAATGATGGCGATATTTTTATACCCTTTGAGACTTTTAGAAAAATATATAATACTGGCGATAAAGTTGGGTGGTTTACTATTGCTGCTTATGATGATGCAGATGTGGTTGCGGTTGAAAAGGAAATTAAAGTAGCTCTTAAAAGAATTCATCGTGTTTCTCCAGATGATGAGCGTGCTTTCGGAGGTTTTAATTTGGGAGAGATTTTTAATAAAATTGTTGGCTTTTCAAAAGGGATGACTCTTCTTTCTTTAATTGTTGGAATAGCAACAATAATCGCAGGTGTGATAGGTATTGGAAACATTCTTTTAATTTCAGTAAAAGAGCGGACTAAAGAGCTAGGAGTTCGAAGAGCTCTGGGTGCAACCCCTTCAGAAGTCCGAAATCAAATAATATTAGAATCTGTCTTTTTGACTGTTATTGCAGGTATTTTAGGAATTATATTAGGCGCTTTTGTTTTAGCAGGAATAAACGCGGCTACCCAAGACATGACAGACTTCCCCTACACAAATCCAACAGTACCGATTCCGTTTGTTTTAGGAGCATTATTTATTATGGTTTTCCTAGGAACATTAATAGGACTTATACCAGCACAACGTGCGGTAAGTATAAAACCAATTGACGCATTAAGAGAAGAATAAAATAACTATATACAATTAATTATTATGAAAATTTTAAAATATATTGGAATTGCACTTTTAATTTGCGGCGCTTTATTTGCAGCTGCCTATTTTATTAAAACCAATAACAAATCTATTATTGAGTTTGAAACAGAAACCTCTATTGTAACTTCAATTGAGAGAAAAACAGTGGTTACCGGTAAGGTGATTCCGGAAGATGAAGTAGAAATTAAACCTCAAATTCAAGGAATTATAGAAGACCTATTTGTTGAAGAAGGTGATTTAGTTGAAGCTGGAGATCTTTTAGCGAAAATCAAAGTAGTTCCAAATGAGCAAAGCTTAAATAGTGCTCGAGGTAGATTAGCTAATTCAAAAATTGTAATGAAAAACGCTACGGTAGATTTTAATCGTAATAAAGATTTATATGCAAAAGGTATTATCTCAAAACAAGAGTTTGAGAATTCTGAATTACGTTATAGTCAATCAAAACTTGATGTTTCCAATGCGAGCTCTGATCTGCAAATTATAAGATTAGGATCTGCTGGAGGTGCTGCTTCTGCCAATACAAATATTCGCGCAACTGTTCCAGGAACTATTTTGGAAATTCCTGTAGAAGAAGGTTTTCAGGTGATTGCGAGTAATAGTTTTAACGCAGGTACAACCATTGCAACTATTGCAGATCTTAATAAAATGATTTTTGAAGGTAAAGTAGATGAAGCTGAAGTAGGAAAGTTAACAGTAGGTATGCCTTTAGAAGTTAATTTAGGTGCTATTGAAGACCAATCCCTTGAGGCTAAACTAAAGTTTATTGCACCTAAAGGAAATGAAGAGCAAGGTGCAGTACAATTTATTATTGAAGCTGATTTGTTTTTAAACGATTCTATTTTCATTAGAGCAGGATATAGTGCTAATGCTTCTTTGGTATTAGAAAGAAAAGATAGTATCATGGCAATTTCAGAATCATTATTACAATTTGATCGTAAAACAGAAAAACCTTATGTCGAAGTTTCTATTGGAGAACAAAAGTTTGAACGTAGAGATATTAAAGTTGGAATTTCTGATGGCGTAAATGTTGAGGTTATTTCTGGAATTACTAAAGACGACTTAATAAAAGTTTGGAATAAAACAGAACCCATAAAAAAGGGTGATGATGAAGAAGATGAATCAAAGCGAAAGCGCAGAAATAATTAATAAAAAAAAGCTAATTAATATAATAAAATACAACAGATGAAAACATTTGTAACCTTCTTGCTTTCAATAATATCCTTTGTAGTTTCTGCACAGGGAACAGCATATACTTTAGAAGAATGTGTACTCATAGCTTTAGATAAAAATATCAGTATCAAACAATCTGAATTAGATCTGGAGGGAGCTTCTATCGATAAAGACGATGCCATAGGTAATTTTATGCCAAGGTTAAGTCTCCAATCACAACATATTTGGAATAATGGATTGAGTCAAAATATCACCAATGGATTAATCGAAAATTTAACTACCCAATTTTCTTCTTTTGGAGGGAACATTGGAGTTACTGTATTTAATGGAAGACAAAATATAAATCAACTATCAAGAGCTAACCTGAGTATTATTGCACGTCAATATCAATTAGATGACATGAAGGACGACATTAGTCTTTTTGTGGCAAATGCTTACTTACAAGTTATGTTTAATAAAGAGTTAGCCCAAGTCCAGCTATTTCAATTAGAACTTACGCAAGAAGATCTTGAGCGAACAAAAGCTAGAATTGAAGCAGGTGTATTAACAATAGCAGATATTTATGAAATTGAAGCAAACCTTGCCTCTCAAGAGCAAGCTTTAATTCAAGCAGATAATAATTATAGACTCTCTCGAATTAGCTTAGCACAGTTGTTATTAATTACTGATTACGAAAATTTTAATATTGCAGCAGAAGATTTTGACATTCCTTTTTCAGATGTTTTAATACAAAAACCAAAAGATATTTTTGAAAAAGCACTTACTCTAAGAAATGATATTAAGTTGGGCGTTGCTAATATTGAAGTCGCCAAAAAAGACATTGATATTGCCAAAGGAGCATTAATGCCTTCGTTGTCTGCCTTTTTCAACTACAATACTCGTATTTCTTACTCTGACCGTTTTACGGAAACAGGAAATGTGATTGAATCCCCGATTGGTTTTGTTAAAAATGACGGATCTTTAGTGGTAACGCAGTTTCCAGAACGCTCTGTAGCGGGAGCACTCCCATTTGCTACGCAATTTGGACAAAATGATGGTCAAAGCTATGGGCTTTCTTTAAATATTCCAGTGTTTAGCGGACTGTCCATTAGAAATAATATTAAAAGAAGAAAGTTGAATTTGGAACGTATTGAAAATCAGTTTGAACAAACTAAACTTGATTTAGAAAACACCATCAATCAAGCCTACAATAATACAGAAGGTGCGCTTAAATTTTATGAAGCTGCAGAGAAAACAGTAAGAGCTCGCAAAGAAGCTTTTGAGATGGCACAAAACCGATTTGAGGCAGGTGTGATGAATTCTTTTGATTTCATCCAGGCTAAACAGAGGTATCAAATTTCAAGCTCAGATATCGTTCGTGCTAAATTTGATTATATTTTTAAATTAAAGGTCTTGGAGTTTTATTTCGGTCTTAAGTTGTAATATTTATCTCCAAAGAGTTAAGCTTAAATTTTTGTAAGTATCGTATATCACAACTTTTTTATATCTTGAATTCAGTAAAAATTAATATAATTAAATACTGACTTTTATGAATACTTCTGCTAAATCAGATTATGAAAACGATCATAAAGATATTCCAGGAAATCCTTCAACATCAAAAACAAGTACATTAAAGCTCAATAGAAGAAAAAATAATGAGCCATTACGTGTTTTAAATGAGACTCAGTGGAATTTTTGGAGGGAAAATGGGTACGTTGTCATTAAAAATGCAATTTCAAGAGAACAAGCCAATAACACGGCTTCTTTTTTGTGGGAATTTGAGGAGAAATCACCTAATAATCCTGAATCATGGTATCACGCACCTAGAGCTGAAATGCAAATGAAAGAACTAGCAGGTACAGGAATGGTTGAGGTTTATAATCATCAATATTTATGGACTAATAGACAGTCTCAAAAAGTTTACGATGCCTTTGTAGATGTTTGGGGTACAGAAAAATTATGGGTAACCATTGATCGTGCAAATCTTAACTTTCCCATAAAAAAAGGGTTTGAGTATAAAGGATTTATTCATTGGGATTATGATCCTGAAACCAAACCTGAAAATGTTCAGGGAGTTATTGCTTTATCCGACCAAATAGACCCAAATATGGGTGGCTTTCAATGCATTCCTTGGTTGTATCAAAATTATGATAGCTGGAAAACAACCCAGCCAGAAAATCGTAATCGGTTTCAACCAGACATTAAGGGTTTAGAAGACAAAATAGAAAAAGTATCAATGCATGCAGGCGATCTTCTTATTTTTAATAGTTTGTTAGCCCATGGTATTCGTCCAAACCAATCAAAAGACAAAGTCCGTATTGCTCAATATATTTCAATGATGCCTGCAGAAGAGCAAAATGAATCACTTAAAGAATGGCGAATCAATTCATGGCAACATAGAATAGCGCCAGAAGGTTATGCATTTCCTGGTGACCCAAGAAACTGGGAACAAGAACGTTATTCTACAGCACAATTAAATTTGCTGGGTGAAAAACTATTAGGTGTTAAAAGTTGGTAAAACACTAGCTGCAAAAAAAATGGATCTCAATTTAAAAGGTAAAATTGCATTTATTTCAGGCTCTACCTCTGGAATAGGTTTTACAACGGCTCGTATTCTTTTGGAAGAAGGTATGAAGGTGTATATTAATGGAAGAAAAGAAGAAACAGTCAATACCGCAGTTACTGAATTGAAAAACACCACAGAAAGTAACGAAGTATATGGGATAGTGGCAGACTTTAGAAATCCTGAAGAAGTCATGAGACTACTTCAAGAATTACCTGAAATAGATGTTTTGGTTAATAATGTTGGGATATATAATTCTCAATCCTTTTTTGAAACTACTTCAAAACAATGGGAAGAACAGTTTCAGGTTAATTTAATGAGTGGTGTAAGTTTATCCAATCATTGCCTTCAAAAAATGCTCTGTAAAAAATGGGGACGTATTATTTTCATTTCGAGTGAATGTGCTTACTTGGTTCCTAATGATATGATATCATATAGCGCAACCAAAGCCGCAATTCACGCCTTGTCTCGAGGATTGTCTCAGCTAACCAGGGGAACAGGAGTAACGGTTAATACAGTTGTTCCAGGATCTACTTTAAGCGAAGGTGCAAAACACTTTATAGCAGATAAAGCAGTAAAAGAAGGAAGTAACCCTAAAACAGTTGAGAGAGACTTTTTTAGAAAAGAAAGGACACAATCTTTACTGGAACGTTTTGCGTCAACTGACGAGGTTGCAACTACGATTGCTTATCTTTGTAGTCCACTTTCTAGTGCTACCAACGGAACAGTGATAAGAGTAGATGGTGGAAGCACTGGAAGTGTATTTTAAACCTTTTTATTGAGTGATGAATTATATCTTACACCTAGAGACAACAACAAAAAAATGTTCTGTAGCATTGGCTCAAAACGGTGAGTTAATGATTCAAAAAGAGCTTTTGTCTGAAGAATTTAGTCATAGTGTGCAGCTTCATCCATTTATAGAAGAAGTTTTAAAAGAGAGTGGTCTGAAGGCTTCCTCACTCAGTGCAGTAGCAATTAGTAAGGGTCCAGGTTCATATACTGGACTTCGTATTGGTGTAGCAGCCGCAAAAGGATTATGTTTTGCTTTAGATTTACCCTTAATAGCATTAAACACATTGGAAATTATGGTACAGCCTCATGAAGTTTCCCAATATTCGTTTATCATCCCAATGTTAGATGCCAGAAGAATGGAAGTATATACAGCAATTTTTGATGGAACTAGAAAATGGATTCAAGAAACTACAGCTGAGGTGTTGACTAAAGAAACTTTCAACTCTATTGTTAGGAAGGAACCTTGCTTAATTATAGGAGATGGAGCCATAAAATTTAAAACTTTACAGCCAAAATTAAACGCATCTTATACAAGTGAAATTCATTATCCGTTAGCAAAAGATATGATAACTTTGGCCTGGAGTAAATTTAATGCAAAAGACTTTGAAGACTTAGCATATTTTGAGCCTTTTTATCTTAAGGATTTTCAAACGATCCCTGCAAAGAAATATAACTAACCGTTAACAGCAACTACTGTTGAAATTTTTCCGGGCATCATTTCTTTTAACATATTTTCAATTCCATTTTTTAATGTAAAAGTTGATGAAGGACAACCACTACAGGCACCTTGTAATACTACGTGTACTGATTTTTCAGTTTCATCATAAGAATCAAAAACAATATTTCCACCATCAGAGGCAACAGCAGGTTTAATGTATTCGTCTAAAATGGATACAATTTGTTGCTCTATTGGATTTAAATTAGCCTCAGGCTGTTCTTTTTTCTCAATGTTTAAGGGGGTAGGGGATTCTGTAAGTACAATATTTCCCTCCTCTATAAAGGAACGAATAAACTCACGCACCTCCATTACTACTGTTTCCCATTCAGCCACTTCATATTTTGTAATGGATACATAATTGGTATCTAAGAAAACTTCTTTTACAAATGGTAAATGGAATAATTGTTTTGCTAATGGAGAATTTTTAGTTTCATCAATATTTTTAAATTCAACACTTTGAGGTACTAAAGGTTTGTTGGCTACAAATTTCATTACTGCAGGATTGGGGGTGCTTTCTGCATAGACACTCACTGGGATTCTATCATTTCGTTGAGCTTCTAACACCACACCACCTTCATTTAAATAGGTCTGTAACTGTTCTTTAACTTCCTCTATAACTTCTTCCCATTCAAGGATATCAAAACGCTCAACAGATATTATTTTTTCAGAAAGACTTACAGATTTTACAAAGGGTAAGTAAAATAGTTGCTGAATAAGTGGCGCTCCCTTAGCCTCATCAATATTTTTAAATTGACGCGTCTCTTTTGGACCAATAGGTTGATCTAATTCAAACTGTGCCCAAGGATTCCCTTTTTCAGCACTTGCAGTGAGGCGATAAATCTTCATCTTTTTTTTCAAAAATAATGAAAGAAAAGTGAATTATAGCTCGAAAAGAAAGACATCTTTAAACAAGTATCTTTTTGTACTTTGGACTCAAAGAACTTAATATGTTATTAAAATCAGTTCGAGGTTATTCACCTTCTTATGGAGAAGATTGTTTTTTTGCTGAAAATGCTACTCTTATTGGAGATATAATTATGGGGAGTCATTGTTCAGTTTGGTACCAAGCAGTCATTAGAGGTGATGTGAATTCTATTAAAATAGGTAACGAAGTTAACGTACAAGATGGTGCTGTGATTCATGCTACTTTTGAAACCGCTCCGACCCATATTGGAAATAGGGTATCTATAGGGCATAATGCAATTGTTCATGGTTGTAGGATAGAAGATGATGTTTTAGTAGGAATGGGAAGTATTGTAATGGACCACTGTGTGATTGGTAGTAATAGCATTATAGCAGCTGGAGCTGTAGTACCAAAAAACACCATAATTCCTTCAGGATCAATTTATGCTGGAGTTCCTGCTAAAAAGATTAAAGTTATTGACGCTATTTCACAAAATAATGAAATTAAGCGAATTGCCAAAAACTACTTAAAATACGCATCGTGGTTTAAATAAAGACATAAAAAAAGCGACCATATAGGTAGCTTTTTTTAATTAAAAATTTGACTAAAATCCTAATTCAGATTTAACGTCAGCCATGAGATCTTTTCCAGATGCCATAATAACACTTCCTCCTGGGCTAGAATCTAATACATAGTCAAACGCTTTCGCTGTAGCAACTTTTTCAATTGCAACACGCGCTTTTTCATACAAAGGACGCATCATTTCTGCAGAACGTTTTTGTAATTCTTGAGCAGCAGTTTCTCTAAATTCTTGGATACGTTGTTGCATCTCTTGAATTTCAATTTGGCGTTGTTGGTTTATTAAATCAGTTTGATTTTGAGCATCACCTTGGTAATTTTGTGCTTTGGTTTGAAATTCCTTTACAGATGTTTCCATTTCTTGAGCATACTGACCCTCTAATTTTTTAAGTTCGCTTTGAGCGGCAATTACTTCCGGCATTTCACTGATAAGTTGTTGCGTATCAATATGCGCTACCTTAGATTGTCCCATTACATTCAATGGAGCAACTAATAATAACAAGCTAACGATTAAAGTTGATAAGTGTTTCATAGTGTTTTTTAAAATATTAATTGTTTGAGGTTGTAATTTTTGATTTCAAGGCCTCAATTTGATCCTTTTTCTTTTGTATTTTTTGTTGCCTATTTATTCTTTTAATAACTAGGTCGCTAATATCGTAATTTTTTGCGGAATATAACATGGTTATATTGGAAGATCGGTCAAAAATAAAATCATATTTTTTCTCTTCTGCAATTAATTTTACAATGCTCATGACTTGATCCTGAACGGGTTGTATTAGTTTTGATCGCTGAACAATCATATCACCTCTGGGACCAAATCGCTTTTCCTGAAGGCTTATTATTTCAGAAGCAAAATCTTTAATCTCTAATTCACGGTCATCTATTAGTTCAGGTGTTAATAGAATTCGTTCTGTATTTAATTGGTTTTGGTATTGTTTAAGTTGAATTTTTTTAAGTTCAATTTCTTTTTTCCAAGCACTAATATTCTTGTCTAACAATAGCCCTGCTTCTTGATACTCGTCAATACTCTCTAAAATAACGTTCATGTCTATATAACCTACACGAGTTCCTCTTTGAGCATTAATTTGAAAGCTCATTAAAAGGACAATACTAAAAGTTATTATGATGTTTAGATTTGATCTCATAGTTTTTAAAACGTAAAAGTGTTAAACTTATTTTTTGGCAAAGGATAAATAATATTCTAAATTAGAAACGTTGTCCAATAACGAAATGTGTTTCCCATCCATTTGGAGTAAATGTGTTAGGGTTTGGGTTATCAAAGCCATATCCAAAATCAATCCCAAGCAATCCAAAGGCAGGCATGAATATTCTAACTCCTGCTCCTGCAGATCGTTTTGAGTTAAATGGGTCAAACGTTCTAAAGCTGTCATATCCGTTACCCGCTTCTAAAAAAGTTAATGCATAAATCGAAGCACTAGGTTTTAAGGTAATTGGATATCTTAATTCAAGAGAAAACTTATTATAAATAACAGAACCATCTCTATTAGATAATGATTGGTTTGGATACCCTCTTAATGCAATATTTTCTCTTCCATCTAAAGCATAATTCACCATTCCATCTCCTCCAAGAAAAAATCTTTCAAAGGGTATATTTCCTCTACTTTGATTATATGTCCCAATAAAACCAAAATCTGCTTGTGTTTTTAGAACCAAATCAGCAAATATTTTAGTGTACCAAGTCCCATTGAACTTTACTTTATAAAATTCTAACCATTTAAATTTTTCTTGATCAATGAGTGCAATTAGTGGATTTCCATTACTATCCTGAAATTCAGGAAGATTTTCAAGATTAGAAAAGTCTCTTCCAGTAAACAGAGAGTATGGTGGTGTAAATTTTGCACTAATGTTAAATGAAGATCCTCCTGTCGGGAATATTGGATTAATCCGAGTGTTATCTCTAGACAAACTTACTGTGTAAGCTAAATTATTTGCTTCTCCATCTCCAAAAGTAAATAACCCCGTGAAGTAGTTATTCAAATTATAGTATTGAAATGATATTGATTGTGATAATTGAAAAAAGTCATCAGGTACTTTAAGTCTTTTTGCTAACCCAAAGGTCACTCCACTTATCACAAAAGACTGACTTTTATCCGCGAGTCCAGTAAAGTAATCATATCGGTACTGAGTCGTGTGTTGCAGTGAAGAAGAAAACTGAACAGGTTGTTGATTGCCCAGCCATGGTTCTGTAAAACTAAAACTATAAGTACTGTAAAATTGACTAGCTTGAAGTCGTAAGGCTAATTTTTGACCATCTCCCATAGGTAAAGGTTTATATGTTTTCTTGTCAAAAATATTTCGCATTGAGAAGTTATTGAAAGAAAGTCCTAGGGTACCGATAAAGCCACCTTGACCATATCCTCCTTGAAGTTCTATTTGACTTGCTCCAGATTCAACAAGATCAAAACGCACATCAATTGTTCCAGAGTTTGGATCTACATTTTCTAATTCAGGACTAATTTGTTCTGCATCAAAAAAGCCTAATTGCCCTATTTCTCTGACAGTACGAACAAGTTTATCTTTACTGTAAAGTTCACCTGGCTTGGTTCGTAATTCTCTATAAATTACATGATCATTAGTTTTGGTATTTCCTTCTACAACAATTTTATTAAAATTGGCTAATTTGCCTTCAGTAATTCGTATTTCGAAATTAATAGTATCATTAATTGCACTTACTTCTACGGCATTAATATTAGAAAATAAATATCCTGTATTTTGATATAAGTTTGTTATGTCATTGGCATCTGGCTTAGTGTTGTCAGCAATACGTTCTTTAAGTAAAACACCGTTGTAAACATCTCCTTTTTTTAATCCAAGTATTTGCTGTAGTATCGCATTTGAATATATTGTATTTCCAATAAAATTGATATCACCAAAATAATATTTATTTCCTTCTTCTAAGTTTAGATTTAGGTCAATAGTATTTGAAGAATCATCATTTTTGATTAAAGTATCAGAAAGTATCCTAGCATCTCTGTACCCTTCCTCTTTATAAAAATTAATTAAAGAAGCAAGATCTTCCTTAAAGTTTTTTTTAATAAACTTAGACCTTTTCCAGAATCGAATCGAAGTTTTATGCTTGGTATTCTTTAATTTTGATTGTAATTTTTTTGTAGAGAAAATCTGATTTCCCTCAAATTTAATTTCTTTAATTTTTACACGAGGGCCTTTATCAATATTAACCACCATTTTATAAGTGTTACTGTCTATGGTGTCCTTGATAGTGTTAAGAGTGACTTTAGTATTTAAAAAACCATCTTTTCGATACTTATTTTCAAGATAGTTTTGTGTATTAGTCATAAAGCTTTCGGAAAGTTTCTTCCCAGCTTTTAGCTCTGTATCTGAAATTATTGTCTCAGTCTGTCCCTTTTTAATACCATTTATTTTGACATCTGAAAGGGTAGGGAGTTCTTCAATTTCAATTTCTACAGCTATTTTACGTCCCTCCACTTTAGTGACAAAAAAGCTAATATCACTAAACAATTCTAGACCCCAAAGTTTATTGAGTACCCCGCTAATTTCGTCTCCAGGTAGACTTATTTCCTGGCCTTTACGTAATCCGCTGAATGAAATTACAGTCTGGGCATTATATGTTTTGAGTCCTGAGACTCCAATGGAGTCCAAAACATATTTCTTTCCTTTAACAAAATCTTTAGTTTGCGCTTTAGAATATCCTCCTACAAGTAATAATAGGATAATAAATATAGATTTGTACTTCATATTAATTAGTGAGTTGTTCGCTCGTTTTTCCAAATCTCCGTTCTCTTTTATTGAAATTTATTAATGCTTCTAGTAGATTTTCTTTAGTAAAATCTGGCCATAATATTTTTGTAAAATATAATTCAGCATAAGCTATATGCCATAATAAAAAATTACTTATTCGTTCTTCACCGCTAGTTCTTATTAGCAAATCAACAGGAGGTAAATAACCGGAGTAAAGATGCTCATTAATAGTGGAATGGTCAACTTTTTCGAGAGAAATTATACTATTTTTAACTTTATCAGCAATTACTTTGACAGCATTAGTAATCTCCTCTTTAGCACCATAATTGAGTGCTAGTGTAAGTATCATTCCAGTATTTTTTTTTGTTTTTTCAATAACATGATAAAGTTCCTCTCTTACTGTCAAAGAAAGCTTGTTTAAATCCCCAATTGTTTTTAGTTGAATATTATTTTTAATGAGGTGATTAAATTCTTTCTTTAATGAGCTAACTAAAAGTTTCATTAACAGGCTCACTTCATCCTCAGGACGATTCCAGTTATCACAAGAAAATGCAAAAAGTGTTAAGAATTTAATTTGTTGTTCAGCGGCTATTTCAATAACTTCTCTAACTGCTTTTGCGCCCTTTTTGTGTCCCATGAAACGTTGCTTGCCCTTTTGTTTGGCCCAACGTCCATTACCATCCATTATGATAGCGACATGTTCTGGTAGTTTGTTCATTTAATCCTTACAATAACATGGAAGATCGCCAAAGGTAAATGAAATTGTTAAACCTGTAAAAATATACCAATCATTATTGGAAATATTTCCAAATTTATATGTGGGTACATCAGCAAATTCATTTTCTGGATTACTTCCGTCTAAATTATCAGTAAGTGTATAGCGCGCTCCCATTTCAACTCCAATAACAAATAAAGGATTTGGGTTTAGTTTAAATCCTAAAATAAATGGAATAGCAATTTTTTGATCTTTTCCATAATCATTAAATGTTGGAGGGTTAAAGGATCCATTTGGAGTTAAGTAAAACTGAGTGTATTTAAAGTAGCTAATACCATAAAAAATGTAGGGTGTAAACGTAATAGTTTCATTATGGAGATTAAATTCAAAAAAATTAATTTCAATCCCAACCATTGCCTCTTGAATACTATTTTTAAGTTTTAAAGACCTACTGAAGCGATTTAAGTCATCATTTCTAAATTCATTTTCTTTAATGTTAGAAATAGATACTCCCGCTCTTAGAGAGTAGCGATCTGTTGCGTTCCATTTATAAATTATACCAAACGCAGGGGAGTTAGGATGAATATATTTATTTGTTCCAATATCTCCAATATAATTACTACCTCCAATAAATGCTCCTAATTCGTGAAACTGTGCAGTGACATAGCCGGAAAAAAAGCAAAAAAATAAGATCGAAAATTGTTTTCGCATTGAGTTTAGTCTTGAAGTTTACACAAGAATTGATCGTGATATATAAACCCAAAAACCCTATTTTTATTGTGTATTACGAGTGTCTTGTCCCCAAAAAAGTTTTTCTCGCAATGTCTTGTAAAAAAAAGCTCCTTCTAGTTGGACCGTTTGAATCGTGAAATCAGCTTTTTTGATGAAAAAATCATTGCCATTTTCAAGAGTTAGAATTCTTGAGTCCAAGGATAGTAAATGTGTTTTATCCCTACCCGAAACCGATATTTTTATTTTAGTAGTATCCGGCACAATTAAAGGGCGAATATTAATGTTATGTGGCGCAATAGGATTTAAAACCCAACAAGCAGTTTCTGGAGATACTATTGGCCCTCCACTGCTCAAAGAATATCCAGTAGAACCCGTGGGGGTAGCAATGATAAGTCCGTCTGCCCAATAGGTGGTTAAATGTTTACCGTCTAATTCTGCATCAATGCTAAGCATAGAAGTAGTGTTTTTTCTATTAACACTTACTTCATTTAGAGCAAAACCAAATTCTTCCAACGCTATTACCGAATCATTGGTTGTAACCTGAAGTAATGAACGTTCTATAAAGGTATATTTTTTTTTAAAAAATAAAGTTAACCCCTCTTCTAGAGCATCTCTATGCAGAGAAGTTAAAAATCCTAACCGACCAGTGTTAATTCCTAAAATTGGAATTTTAGAATCACGAACTACTGTTACTGATCTTAAGAGAGTTCCGTCACCACCAATAGAAAATAAAAAATCAATATCCTCTTTTAAAACTTTATTATCACTAAAATAGCGGTAACGATCTTGATATTCTCCAATATGTTTTCTTAATCGATCTACTATAATAAATTGATGGCCGTGTTCTTCTAAATAAGAAACTACCGTTTTAACATAGGCCAGAGTCTCAGGCGAAAAAAATGCATTGTAAATCGCTATGTTCATAAATATAAAACTTCCGCTAAAGGTACAAAACCAGAAATAATGAGAGTTTAGTATTTTTTTTTTTTCAAGTCTCTGTAGAAGCCTTATTTTTGATAAAAAAAGGAATGACCTCACTTAGTGTTAATATCAATAAAGTAGCGACTCTTCGAAATGCCCGAGGCACGAACACTCCAGATCTTTTAGAGGTTGCCAAAGACCTTCAACGTTTTGGAGCACAGGGTATCACAATTCATCCTCGTCCTGACCAACGTCATATTCGCTATGAAGATGTTTTTGCACTTCCTAGTGTTGTGACAACAGAATTTAATATTGAAGGAAATCCAATTCCTGAGTTTATTGAAATGGCACTAAAAATTAAGCCCACTCAAGTTACCTTAGTGCCTGACGCTTATGATGCTATTACTTCAAATGCTGGATGGGATACCCTAAAACACAAAGCTTTTTTAAAATCATCGATTAACCAACTTAAAGCTGAAGGAATTCGAACTTCTATTTTTGTTGATCCCTTAATCGAGATGGTTGAAGGTGCTTTAGAGACAGGAACAGATCGTATTGAGCTTTACACAGAGGCATATGCTTCTGGATATTCTATCGGTCCTGAAAAAGCGATAGATCCTTATGTTTCTGCAGCAGAAAAAGCTAATGAACTTGGAATTGGAATAAACGCAGGTCATGATTTAAGCTTAGAGAATATTGCTTTCTTTTCAAAAAATATTCCTCAACTTTTAGAAGTTTCTATAGGCCATTCATTAATTTGTGAAAGTTTATATTTAGGTTTTGAAAATGTTATTCCTATGTACCTTCATCGCCTTTCTTTATGAGGATACTATACAGTAATATTATAGGTGAAGCAGAGAAGGAATTAATCATACTACATGGATTCTTAGGGATGGGTGATAACTGGAAGACTCTTTCTAAAAAATGGGCTTCTGTTGGCTTTAGAGTTCATCTAATAGATCAAAGAAATCACGGAAGAAGTTTTTGGAGTGAATCTTTTTCATATAAAATTTTAGCTGAAGATGTTATAAACTATTGTGACCACCACAAATTATCAGAGGTATATATTTTAGGGCATTCTATGGGAGGCAAAACAACCATGAATTTAGCAATTTTAGCGCCACAGTTATTAAAGGCTTTTATAGTAGCAGATATTGCCCCAAAAAAATATGTTCCCCATCACCAACAATTATTAAATGGTTTAGCACAGCTTGATTTTACATTGATTTCAAATCGTTCTGAGGCAAGTCTTCGTTTATCCCCTTTTGTGAAAGATGAAGGAACCCGAATGTTTTTACTCAGAAACTTGTATTGGATTTCTCCCGGAAAATTGGGTCTTCGACTTAATATTGAAGTACTGAAAAATGTAAGTGAAACAATTAGTGAGGGTTTGGATCTTTCAGCAACCTCCTTAATACCTTGTCTTTTTGTAAAAGGAGAAAAGTCAAATTATATTCTTGAAACTGATTATCCTATTATTCAGTATCATTTCCCTAAAGCAGATCATATTTTGGTTCCTAAAGCGGGTCACTGGCTTCATTCCGAAAAGCCAATTTTCTTTTTTGATCAAGTTAATGACTGGCTTCAGCAACAATAATGATTTTTAACAGTCATATTTAAATATGTGATATTTATTGGAAGATTCGGTAGAACCATTAACATGCTCTATTTTTACACTGAAAATTACAGATATGAATGCAACTATAAGACCGGCAATAGCTTCAGATAGTAAAGCAATAATAACATTGATTAAAGAATTAGCTCTTTTTGAGAAGGAACCTGAAAGTGTTGCATTGACAGAAGCCAATATTAAAGAATATGGTTTTGGAAAAAAACCTTTATTTGAATGTTTGGTTGCTGAAGTAGATAATCAAGTGATTGGAATAGCGTTGTTTTATTCCCGATTTTCTACTTGGAAAGGACCTACTTTTCATTTGGAAGACTTGATTGTTACTGAGAATTATAAGGGAAGAGGTTATGGTACCCAGCTGTATTCAGCTTTTATCAACTATTCTTACAAAAAAGGAGTTCAACGTATTGAATGGAATGTTTTGGACTGGAATATTCCAGCCGTAAAATTCTATGAAAAAAGTGGTGCAAATGTCCTTCAAGGGTGGTGTACTGTTCAAATGGATACAGATACTATGAAAAGTTATTTAGCCAAATATTAATTTGATTATGAAAGTATTTAAGTTTGGAGGGGCATCGGTTAAAGATAGTGCTGGAGTTAAAAATATTATAAAAGTCCTTAACTCAGTGGGCTTTGAAAACACCCTGATAGTGGTCTCCGCAATGGGAAAAAGCACTAATACTTTAGAAAAAATTATAGATCAATATTTCAATGATAGGACAAAAACCCCACAGGGTCTTCTTGAGTTAAAAGTATTTCATCTTAAAATTATCGAAGATCTTTTCAAAGAAAATCAAGTTGAGGTGTGCTCGGTAGTAAATGAATTATTTGAGGAACTCCATGCGTTTATAAGGCTTAATAAATCTCCAGATTATAGCTATGTTTATGATCAAGTTGTCAGTTTTGGAGAGCTTTTATCAACCACTATTATCCATCATTATATAGTCTACCAAGGTTTAGATTGCTGTTGGTTAGATGCTAGAAATTGTATTAAAACAGATGATTATTATCGTGCAGCTAATCTTGATTGGGATGCTACGCTCTCAAACGTGAAGAAACAGGTAGGGAATGCTTCTTTGGTTATCACTCAAGGATTTATAGGGAGTAATTCAAATAATTTCACAACTACCTTAGGAAGGGAAGGATCAGATTATTCTGCAGCTATTTTTGGATATGCATTAAATGCAGAATCTGTAACCATTTGGAAAGATGTTCCAGGGATTCTTAATGCAGATCCACGTGTTTTTGAAGATACTCAACTTCTTCATCAAATTTCTTACAGAGAGGCTATAGAATTAGCTTTCTATGGAGCTTCTGTGATTCATCCTAAAACACTTCAGCCTTTACAAAGAAAAGAAATACCATTATTTGTAAAGTCTTTTGAAAACCCATTAGATGATGGCACATCAGTCTCTAAGGGCAAAGCATTAGAGCCCCATGTGCCTTGTTATATTTTTAAAAAAGATCAGGTTTTAATTCAACTTTCTTCTATTGATTTTTCATTCATTGTAGAAGAAAATATCAGCTATATTTTTAGCTTACTTCATGAATATCAAATGCCGGTTGAATTAATACAAAACTCTGCAATTACTTTTTCTGTTTGTGTCACAAACAAATATAGGAGACTACAAGAATTAGTTCTCGTTTTAAGGTCTAGATTTAATGTAGAAGTAATCGAAGGTGTCGATTTGTTTACGATTCGTCATTTTGACATAAAGGCAACTCAATATATTGAAAAAACTGGAAAAGAAGTTCTCTTAGAGCAACGAACAAGTGAAACGGCTCAGTTCGTAATAAGAGCCTAAGAGCTACTTAGATTGGTTTTCACAAAAGTATTGCAATACTTTTTTATTTCTTCGCGTGTTTTTCTAAAAGCAACTTTATTTTCTTCCACGTCAGTACTTTTTAGTTTTGAAGGATCAGAAAAATTATGGTGTAATTTTATTGCATTTTTTGAAGGAATAATTGGACAATTTTCATAGGCATGATCACAAACTGTTAAAATAAAATCAAAAGTAATCTTATCATATTCTTCCACTAAATTTGAGGTATAACTACTAATATCAATTCCTTCTTCTGCCATTGTGGCTATAGCCATAGGGTTCACTCCATGAGTTTCTATTCCAGCGGAATAAATGAAGGCAGTACCCCCAGTAAAATAGTTTAACCAACCATGTGCTATTTGACTTCGGCATGAATTTCCAGTACAAACAACTAAAACATTTTTTGGGGAATTCATAATATTTTGATTTTATTTAAAATAGTTTGTGCCAGTTTTCGATGACTTTCAAAAGTCCAGCCACCTACATGAGGACTTAACAATACATTTTCTGCTGAGAGAAGATGTTCTAGTGCTTTAGGGCGATTAGCTTTTTTGAAAATAGAACGAAAAGAGGAAGATTCATATTCTAAAACATCAAGTCCTGCACCTAAAATTTTTCCGGAATTAAGACCCTCTACTAAATCTTCAGTAACCACTGCTTTCCCTCTTGCAGTATTTAAAAACCAAAACGGCTTTTTCATTGCCTTAATAAATGAAGTATTAATCATTCGATAGGTGCTATCGTTTTGTGGTATATGTAAGGATAAAACATCTGATTTTTCTTGTAAAGTTTTAATGGATGCTTCTGTGGCATTTTTATCGCCAATACCTTGCAGGATATCATTATATAGAATGGTTACATTAAAACCCTTTAATTTTTCGGCAAATTTCTTCCCTGTATTCCCATACCCAATAATACCTATTGTTTTTCCTTCTAATTCCCAGCCACGGTGTTCCTCTCTTAACCAATCTCCTTGTCTAATACTCTGGTGGCCATTTCTAAGTTTATTCATAAGACTGAGCAAAAGCCCTAATGTATGTTCCCCGACGGCATTTTTATTTCCTTCTGGGGCTGCAATAAGTAGTATATTTTTAATTTGTGCATATTCTACATCAATATTTTCCATACCTGCTCCCACGCGGGCAATAAATTTTAAATTTTTACCAGCATCTATGAATTCTTTATTAATTGGGAATCTACTTCTAATTACCATTCCTGAGTAATGATGTAAATTTTTTAAAACTTCCTTTATGGGGGTTTCATAAGCTAGGATATTTTTATATCCCAATGTTTCCAATCCTTCAACTAATAAAGGATGATTTTCGTCTACATGAAGGATTAAAGGTGCATTCATTTAAAAGTCTAGAACAAGTTTGGCGATATAGAAAAACAAAAAAATACCAAAAATATCATTAGCAGTTGTAATAAAAGGACCTGTAGCAATTGCAGGGTCGATATTTTTTTTATCTAGTATGATAGGAACAAAAGTTCCCACAAGTGCAGCGACTACAATCACCAGTATCATAGACCCTGCAATTGTAAAACTTACCAATAATTCTTGGTTAATTAGTGCACCAAAAAAAATAATGATTAATGCCAAAGCAAATCCATTAATTAGGCTCAAACCAACCTCTTTAATTAATCGTTTGAAAAGTGAGCCTTTAACCGCATCATTTGCTAAACCTTGGACAATAATTGCAGAAGATTGAACACCTACATTACCTGCCATTGCAGCAATAAGTGGAGTATAAAAAAATAAATTCCTTAAACGAGGTTGTTCCATTATCGCTTCAAAATCTTGTAAAATAAATACACTTCCAAGACCCCCTAAAAGCCCTAAGAACAACCACGGGAGACGAGCTTTTACTAATTCAAAAATAGTATCATCTGCTTCAACATCTTTTGATATACCTGCAGCAAGTTGATAATCTTTATCGGCTTCTTCTTTAATTACATCAACAATATCATCAATTGTAATACGGCCCAATAGTTCCTTTTTGTTATTCACAACTGGTATAGCCTCTAGATCATATTTAGACATGATTTTAGCAACCTCTTCGTTTTCTTGGTCAGCAGTTACAAAATCAACTTTAGGAATGTAAATATCCTTAACTTTATCTCTTGAATTTGCTGTTATTAGATCTTTTAAGGAAAGACGGCCTTTTAATACGTTATTTTGATCAACAACATATATGGAATGAACACGGGTTACGTTTTCTGCTTGTGCCCGCATTTTATTTAGGCATTTTAAAACACTCAAATCTTCTTCAACCTTAACGAGTTCTTTTGCCATTAAACCACCTGCAGTATTTTCGTCATAACGAAGAAGATCACGAATGTCTTTTACATGTTCATTATCTTGTATTTGAGACATTACTTTTTCTTTTCTTGCTTCTGGTAATTCAAGAATTAAATCTGTAGCATCATCGGTTTTAAGTTCAGAAACTTCTCTTGCAATTTCATTTATTGATAGATTGTCTAAAATTTGCTCACGAGTATCTGGGTCAACTTCTGTTAAGGCATCTGCAGTAGTTTCACTTTTTAATAGCTTAATGATATAAGTAGCTTCTTCTATAGAAAGTGTTTCTATTATTTCAGCAATATCTGCATAGTGAATTGGCTTTAGTTTCTTTATTAACAAGGCATTATTTCCCTGCTCGATAAGAGATTTGATACTATCTAAAAAAGGCGTGTCAATTTGAAATGTTGCCATGGCCAATCCTTTTTGTCAGTTGGATAAAGTCTACTCCAGAGAGCTTCTCTGGGCGTAAGTCAAAGATAACATCTTCTCTTAATAAATCAGGAAGATTCAATGTTTTTAAACTGTTGCGTAATGTTTTGCGTCTTTGTTGAAAGCTTAATTTGATGATTTTAAAGAGTAATGATTCATCACAATCTAAGCTAAAATCTTCTTTACGAACCATTTGCATTACTGCGGAATTTACTTTTGGTGGTGGATTAAAGACCTCCGGAGGAACGGTAAATAAATAGGTTGTAGTATAAAATAGTTGTGCTAAAACAGAAAGAATCCCATATTTTTTAGAACCTGCAGGCTCACAAATCCTTTCGGCAACTTCTTTTTGAAACATACCTGCAAAAAACGGTATTTGCTCTCTGTTTTCTATAGTTTTGAAAACAATTTGAGTGGAAATATTATAAGGAAAATTACCTATAATTGCGTAAGGATTTTTTCCTATTATTTTTTGTATGTCTAACTTTAAGAAATCTCCTTCAGTTAGTGAAGCTTCTATTTCTGAATAAGTATTTTTAAGATAAATAACAGATTCTCTGTCTATTTCTATAAGGTGTAATTTTTTCTTTTTTGGAACTAAAAATTGGGTTAGAACACCCATTCCAGGACCTATTTCTAAAACTGTTCCATAGTCTTTAAAGGTAAGTAGGTCAGCAATTTTTTCAGCAATTGTATGATCTTTTAAAAAATGTTGGCCTAATTTTTTTTTTGCTCTTACAGGTTTCATACTAGCTTGCTTACTAATTCAAGGTAAGTCTCAAAAAACAACACTTGTTCTCCAAATTTTTGACGAATTTCATTTTTATGAAAAGGCGCATCCTTATCGAGATATTCCTTAAGTGCTTGATTCGAATTTGCTTTATACTGAACTGCAAAAGTTGGGTCTGAAGGTTGGTCTACGCTAACTTTTAAAATTGAAATATCTTCAAAATAGTTAGTGGCAAATACTTTCGGAAGATGATACTTCTCCATCCATTCTATCCAAATCTTCTCGATTTCAGGAGTAACTTGCGAAGTAACATTATAGATAATCATTAGCTTATTTTGTCAAAACCAGTATAAGGAACCAGCGCTTTTGGTAAGAAAATACCTTCAGTCGTTTGACAATTTTCTAATAACCCCGCAACCACTCTTGGAAGTGCCAGAGAGCTCCCATTTAATGTATGAACACTTTGTTTTTTTCCGCTTTTATCTTTGTATCTCAATTGTAAGCGCTCTGCTTGAAAGTTATTAAAAGTTGAGACCGAGCTAATTTCTAACCACCGCTTTTGAGCTGTTGAGTAAATTTCAAAATCGTAAGTAAGCGCAGAAGTAAAACCTAGATCGCCACCACATAATCGTAAAATACGGTATGGTAATTCAAGTTCTTTTAATATGGATTTAATATGATCAACCATTTCGTCAAGTGCTTGCATTGCATTTTGTGGTTCTTCAATACGAACAATCTCGACCTTGTCAAACTGATGTAAGCGGTTAAGGCCTCTAACATGAGAACCATAACTCCCTGCTTCTCTTCTGAAACACGGTGTATATCCGGTTAGGCAGATGGGTAACTCTGAGGCGTCTAAGAGAGTGTCTCTGTAGAGGTTTGTCAAAGGGACTTCAGCTGTTGGAATTAGGTAAAGATCATCATTTTGAACATGGTACATTTGACCTTCTTTATCAGGTAGCTGTCCCGTTCCAAAACCAGAGGCTTCGTTTACTAAGTGCGGCACTTGCATTTCTTTGTATCCAGCTTCAGTATTTTTATCTAAAAAGAAATTAATAAGTCCTCGTTGTAATCGTGCACCTTTTCCTTTGTAAACGGGAAATCCAGCACCAGCAATTTTACTACCTAATTCAAAATCAATAATATCATATTTGCTAGCAAGTTCCCAATGGGGGAGTGCTCCAGTATCTAGAGTCGGGATGGTACCTTCTTTGAAAATCTCTTGATTATCATCTTCACTACTACCCCTTGGAACACTTTGATGGGGAATGTTTGGTATTTGGGTTCTTAAGTCAAAAAGAGTCGCTGCTGTATCTTGTAATTGTTCTTGAAGGGCTTTAGTCTTTGTCTTTAGGCTAGAAGTTTCTTCTTTAAGAATATTGGCTTTTGCTATTTCACCATTTTTGAAAAGATCTCCTATCTCTTTTGCTAATTTATTTGCACTTGCAAGCTGTTGATCCAGATTAGACTGAAGACTTCTCCTGTCTTGATCTAATTCGATGATTTTATTAATCAGTTCGGGCTGTTTAAAATTTCTTTTTTCTAAACCTTTTAAAATGAAATCTTTGTTTTCTCTTATGAAGTGCAATCCTAACATGGAGATAATTTTCTGTAAAAATAAAGTAATTTTAATTCCATCCTTTTAATGAGAGGTTTCTTTTACAAATTTCTTTGTCTTTTATTAATTGTTTTTTAAGGGCATCAAAGGATTCGAACTTTTGTTCATCTCTGATTTTCTCAATAAAATGTATGGTTAAAGAATTGCTGTATATATTTTTATTAAATTCAAAAATATGAACTTCAATGGTTTGCTTGTCTCCATTAAGGGTTGGTCTTGTTCCGATATTCATCATTCCATAGTATTGATTTTGATGATGGAAAATGGACACCAAATACACTCCTTTTGGTGGAATGATTTTATGCTGAGAATCAATGAGTAGGTTTGCTGTTGGGAAGTTAATGGTTCTACCCAAGCTTTGGCCTTTAGTTACAGTTCCTGATAACTGAAAAAAGCGACCTAAAAAATCAACTACTTTTATAAAATCTCCATCTAGAATAGCAGTTCTAATTTTGGTAGAACTAACGGTAATGGCTGAAACATCTTGTGCTGGAATGATGTTTACTTTAAAACCATATGTTTTTCCAAATGAAGTTAAATCGGCAACAGTTGCTTCTCTATTTTTCCCAAAGCGATGGTCGTAACCAATGAATAATTCGGAAATTTTAAGTTGATTCACTAAAATATCTCTAGTAAATTCAAGAGCACTTAATCTTGAAAATTCTTTTGAAAATGGATGTATAATTAGGGTGTCTACTCCAAGTTCTCTAAGGAAAGTCTCTTTTTCGGTAAGTGTATCAATGAGTTTAATTTGCACATCTTTTTGTAAAACCATTCGAGGATGTGGAAAAAAAGTCAAGACATTTGCAAGTAGCTTTTTATTATGAGCCTCTTTAACTAAGGCTTTAATGATTTTTTGGTGGCCAACATGAACTCCATCAAAGGTTCCAATTGTGAGAATGGATTTTGTGTCAGAGCTGTAATTTTGAATGTCTTGAACAACTTTCATTCTATGAAGAACAAATTAAATTTTACACTACAAAAATAAGCCATTATAATACATAGACTAATTTGTTTACCTATTTTTAAACTCAAATATGCTTCCTTTTGATAAGCTGAATAATAATTAGTGAGAAATAATATTACGGATTGTCTTAATAGACTTTTGTGTGTATCGGTTTTTATGGCCTTTTTTGCATCTGACTTAAATGCTCAAGAACTTTGGTCTAAAATGACATCTAGTCCTAGTGGTATTTTGGGTAGTATCAATTCTCAAGGGCAGGCCTATTATAAATTAAATGATCTTAAGGCAATACATAAAGACAATACTTTTAAAGGAGGTGCTTTTGAAACGTTTATTTTACCTAACGAAAATGGAATACAAGAAACATTTAAGGTTGTCTCTATTCCTATGCTTTCTTTAAAACTTTCTAAGAAGTACCCTGGAATTAAAACTTATGAAGGAATAAGTAATAGTAGACCTGAGGTTCGTATTCGATTAAGTTTACATCCTAATGGAATAAATGCCTGGTTGAAGCTTCCTGATGCTCAAGATTTTTTTATTCAAACAGTTAAAGGAAAAAAAAAGCTTCACTACACGTACTCGAAAACAGACGAGAATCTTTCAGAGGCTTTACTATGTAAGACTGATATTTTGTTACACAATTCAAAGAACAGAGGACATACTTCCAAGATTACTGCCGAAAATAATCAGCTTAAAACTTTCAGAATTGCCATTGCAGCAACGGCTGAATTTACAGATTTTTGGGGTGATAATGATGATGATAATGGTACGAATACTGCAGATGCATTAGGAGCTGTAATAAGCACTCTTAATAGAATTAGTAGTGTTTTTGAAGATGAGCTAGGCGTAAGACTTCAGTTGGTGTCTGATCAGAATATAATTTATGAAGATCCAGTAACTGATCCTTTTACCGGAAGTTTTGCGGATGAACTTCAAATAACATTAGATGAAATTATAGGAAACGATAACTATGACGTAGGCCATCTTTTTGATTATGGACAGCCAGACGGTGACGCAGGATGTATTGGATGTGTGTGTGAATCAGGACTAAAGGGAAGTGGTTATTCTACTCACCCTTTCAGAGATATTTTTGGAGGCGAATATAGAAATGATTATTTTGATTTGGATTATGCAGCACATGAAATTGGTCATCAATTTGGTGCATTTCATTCTTTTTCCTTTGACTCTGAAGGAACTGGTTTTAATGCTGAACCGGGTAGTGGCTCTACCATAATGGCCTATGCTGGAATTACAGGAGAAGATAATGTACAATTACATGGCGATCCATATTTTCATTATTATAGTATTCAAAATATATTAGAGCAATTACCTACTTTTCAATGTGCTAGTACTGAAAAT
>CAJQQG010000049.1 GCA_905480425.1 uncultured Flavobacteriaceae bacterium
TGCAATCCACCTCCTTGTGAACCCATAAGTAGGGTTATTAAATTAATATCCCCATGGGCTGCAGCACGTTCTGCTTCTTGAGGCACTTGGGTAATCGGGGGGTAGTGAATGGCTCTTAAAATTGAATTTCCCTCAAGAATGTAACGGTCAAAATAATGCTCTTCTAAACCTAAGTAAAGGGCAATTGCTTGTAGCAATACTTCCGCTGTTTTTTCTAGCTTTTTATATACCTTATCTCCAGTAATGTTAAAATGCTTTAGCTCTGACACCTCAATATTTTCAGGATATATTTCCTTAAGATGCATATGAACCTTTAGGTCCTGGCCAAAATGCCAAAACTCTTTTAGATCTCCAGTTGTTCTTCCTGCCGCATGTTCTTTTCCAAAACCGGTATAACCTCTCTGACCTCCACCTCCTTCGATTTCATAGGCTTCTTTATTGGCTGTCGGTAATGCAAAAAAAGCATTGATTTCACGATATAAATCTGCCTGTAAGTCTTCCTCTAAAAAATGTCCTCTTAAAGCCAAGAACCCTATTTCTTGAAATGAAGCACCAATAAATTTAACAAAATCTGATTTTTGTTTTGGGTCTCCAGAAAGGAATTCATTTAAATCAGCTTGCGGAATATTTTTCATAGAAATAAATTAAAAAAAGCGGACCCATCGGTCCGCTTTGTATATAGATAAGGAATATTACAGTGGTCCTAGAGTAGGTACCTGCTGTTTATTATTCCCAAAATGATTTTCATAAAACATAAGATACCTCCTTTCTACATTAAGTTAAACTTAGCTGCTGTCGCAGCCCGAACTTCTCAATTCAAATATAATAATTGAAGTGTTTTATTTCTAAATTATTTAACAATTTTTTTCAACGTAAGTCCTTGTACTAAAATAGTGAAGAGTACTACTCCATAAGTTAAAATTAAAATAAGCTCTTTTCCTTCACCAATAGAGTCTGGAAGGTTTAGTGCCAGGGCAATACTTAGTCCCCCTCTTAAACCACCCCATGTTATAATCAGAGCAGTATTTTTTTCAAATACCTTTTTAATGGATAGCAGTTGTATTGGAACAAACACTCCAACCCCCCTTGAAATAACTACCAAAACAATCACAAGCAAAATGATAATTATGTAAGACATTTCGAAGTTTTGAAGAATTGGTATTATTTCCAATCCAATCAAAATAAACAATATAGCATTTAAAGTTTCATCTAACAGGTGCCAGAATTTGTAGACATAATCTCCCATTGCTCTTTGAACTCCCTCTTTATTTTTATCTGAATCAATATTTTGATTTAAAAAGAGTCCCATAACAACAACGGCAAGAACAGCAGAAAAATGAAATACGTGTGAAATAACCGGTACTAAAAGAACCATTGAAAGGGTTATTAAAACCTCTAACTCGATATGATCATTTTCAATATATTCTACCAATTTCAAGCCTAAAAAGCCCAATAGAGCCCCAAGAAATAATCCACCGACAACTTCTTGAGCAAATAATGCACCAACACTTTGAACGGTAATATTATCAATACCTTCAATTTTAATACTTAAAAGAGTAAGAAAAACAACTACACCAATTCCATCATTAAAAAGCGACTCTCCTGCAATTCGAGTTTCGGTAACTTTAGAAAGATTCATTTTTTTGACCATTGCTAAAACAGCAATAGGGTCAGTAGGTGCAATTAATGCTCCAAATAATAAACAGTCTACATAACTTAGCCCCAGAGAACTAAGACCAAATAAAGGTTGTTCAATAAGCCAAAAAAGACCGGAGCCAACAGCAAACGTTGAGAAAATAACTCCAAAAGTAGCAAGGAACAAAACGGTAACCTTGTCCTTTAACAGCTCATGAACATCTACACTAATTGCTCCTGCAAAAAGCAGAAAAGGTAGCATTACATCAATCAGTAAAACACTAAAGTCGAACTGCTTGGTTAATGTAGTAACATAGCTAAGAAAATCTGGAGAAACCAGTCCTGTAATCATTATAACTAATGACAGCACTATAGCCAATACCATCAAACCAATTGTTTGTGGAAGCTTTAATATTCTCAAGTTGATAATCGAAAAAATGGACGCTAAACAAAGTAATAAAGCGGAAAGTTCAAGTAAATTCATTTTAGTTAATTTTTATAAATATATATAAATTAACTGATAGAATATAGTTTAGCAATGTACTTGCCAATAAGATCAAACTCTAAATTAACGATTTTATCTGGTGCAAGGGTATGGAAATTGGTGTGGTCATAGGTATATGGAATAATTGCTACAGAAAAACGATCTTTTTGAGAATCAACAACAGTAAGGCTAACTCCGTTTATAGTTATAGAGCCTTTTTCAATAGTTATGTTTCCTTTTTTTGAATCATATCTGAATGTATATAACCAGCTTCCTTCTTTATTTTTAGCCTGAATACATGTTGCGATTTGGTCAACATGGCCTTGAACCATATGGCCATCTAAACGATCACCTAATTTCATTGCACGCTCCAAATTCATTAGATCATTAATTTGAAGAGTTCCTATGTTACTTTTGAGAAGTGTTTCTTCAATAGCAGTTACCGTATAAGTTTTCTGATCACATGCTACAACAGTTAAGCAGACACCATTATGGGCAACACTTTGATCAATTTTTAATTTTTTGGCAAGGTCACTTTCCAAAGTAATGTGGAGGTTAGTCGATTCTTTTTCTAAACTTTTAACCGTTCCAAAAGCTTCTATAATTCCCGTAAACATGCGTTTTAATTTAGTTACATTTGCTTCAAAAATAAGTATAAAACCTCTGGAATGAGTAAAATCTCAAAAATAAGAGTCGGAATTTCTGTTGGCGATCCCAACGGAATTGGTTTTGAAATTATTTTAAAAACCTTTGAGGACAAGCAAATTTTTGATTTCTTTACCCCCATTGCTTTTGCGAATTCAAGAAACTTTATTGAGGAAAAAAAGAAGCTATGCCTTGCCACTAGTATTTTTTCTTTAAAAAGCATAAAAAATCCAAATAAAGCTCAATTAAATGTAGTTGAAACTTGGGAAAAACCATTTCCTGTTGTTTATGGTGCAGAACAACTTGACGCAGGAGCACATGCTGTATCTTCTTTAGAAGCAGCAATAGCTGCCTTAAAACAAGGACAGATAGATGTATTGGTTACTGCTCCAATTCACAAAAAAAATATTCAGTCTGAAACCTTTGTTTTTCCTGGTCATACTGATTATCTTAATCAAAAGCTGGAAGGCAACAGTCTCATGTTTATGGTGACTGATTCTCTGAAGGTGGCCTTAATGAGCGATCACATTCCCCTGAGGGAGGTGGTTAGCTATTTGACAGAAGAAAAAATCACAAGTAAAATCAATCTTCTTGAAAAAAGTTTGCAACAAGATTTTGGAGTTCAATGCCCTAAAATCGCGATATTAGGAATTAACCCTCACAGTGGAGATAATGGGGTTATTGGAAAAGAAGATGACACACTTTTACGTCCTTTACTCAAAAAACTACAAGAGAAAGGAAGTTTAGTTTATGGTCCCTACCCTGCAGATGGATTTTTTGGAAACCAATCGTACAAAAAATTTGATGCTGTATTAGCAACATATCATGACCAAGGGCTTATCCCTTTTAAAACCTTATCTTTTGGAGAAGGAGTAAATTTTACTGCAGGTTTAAGTCATGTGAGAACTTCTCCAGATCATGGAACTGCTTTCGATATTGCGGGAAAAGGTGTTGCAAATCCCACTTCTTTTACTGCTGCAACTTACAAGGCAAGAGAAATTTTTATTCAACGTCAACACGCTTTTGATAAGGACTAGTTTTTGTTTTTAAATATACTCACAAAGATACTTCCAATCAGGGAATGAATTAAGCTTGAAATTGCAGCAGGAATTGCAACCATTGGGGATGAAAAATTTTCTCTAGCTAAAACAACCCCTAGACCAGAATTTTGCATACCTACTTCTATAGAAATAGTTTTTGCAACACTCCAGTTTTTAAACCATCCAAAACTAATAAGTAGACCAATTAAAAATCCTAAAAAATGAAGACAGATTAGGGCTAAAATTAAATTGAAGCCGGAATCTAAAATAATATCTTTTCCCTGACCAATAATACTGGCAACAATTAAGGCAATAAGCATTACTGCAACAGGAGGTGCAAAGGGTAAAATTTTGTTAGTTTTTTTAGGAAAATATTTATTTAAAACTACGCCTAAAACAATGGGAATGAGTACCACTTTTAGAGTGCTATAAAATAGACCCTCAGCAGGAATATTCACATAGTTTCCTGACAGCTGACTGGTCAAAAAGGGCGTAAATACAATTGCAGCAAGGGTAGAAAAAGTTGTCATAGAAACAGAAAGTGCCACATCTGCTCTTGCTAAGAAGGCAATTACATTTGAGGCAGTACCTCCAGGGCAACAAGAGACTAAAATGAGTCCTACGGCAAAAAAAGGAGGTAATTCAAATAATTTTCCTAGCCCCCATCCAAGTGAGGGCATCACAATGAACTGTAAAGCAATACCAAGCAGTACCCATTTAGGGTGGGAAATAATTTGTTTAAAATCAGATGTTTGAAGGGTGAGTCCCATACCCAACATAATCCCCCCTAATCCTAGGGTAATAAAGGGTCCTTGAAACCAAGTAAATAAAGGTGGATAGATCAGAGAAGAAATCGAAAATAAAGCCACAATCCACGGAAAAGCATTAGTTATTTTTTGTATTAAATATGACACAAGTAATTTTTTAAATCAAGATATAGATTTTTTTTAACCTAGAGCCAAACAAACAAAGGGGCTGCAACAGGATTTAAAGCGAACATCTAAATTATAGACAAGAAATTATAAACCCTACAATTTTAATGTGTTACGTTATTTTTTTTTATAAATTTGCCGCTCAATTGTTAAGTAATGGAAGTGTTAAAAGAGTTTACTATCCCATTCGTGGGTCTGAAAGACGGAAAACACGACTTTTCTTTTACAATTGACAGCACGTTCTTTAAAAATTTTGAGTACATCGATTTTGATCAAGCTTCTATTGAAGCTAAGTTGGTTTTAGATAAAAAACCTACTTTTTTAGAGTTAAGTTTTAATGTTGAAGGAATAATCGTTCTTCCATGCGACATCTCTACTGAATTGTTCGATTTTCATCTTGATGCACAGTATACCTTGCTTGTGAAGTTTGGTCAAGTTTCAGAAACCATTTCAGATGAAATCATCATCTTAAGCGAAGGGACCTATCAAATTAATGTGGCTCAATACCTTTATGAAATGATCATATTGGCTGTTCCACAAAAGCGAGTTCATCCTGGAATCAAAGACGGAACACTACAAAGCGAAATCGTTGATAAACTCAGAACACTAGAACCAAGAGAAGAAAGTTTAAATGGGGAAAAAGACCCCCGTTGGAATAAATTAAAAGACCTCCTGTAAAACAGGTCGCGTAAAACAAATATTATGGCACATCCTAAACGGAAAATTTCCAAAACAAGAAGAGACAAAAGGCGTACGCACTATAAAGCGGCTGATCAACAGATTGCAACTTGTAACACTACGGGCGAAGCTCATTTATATCACCGTGCTCACTGGCATGAAGGGAAACTTTATTATCGGGGGAAAGTACTTATTGATTCTGTTGAAACTGCAGAAGCATAAGCCAAAAAACATTTTATTTAGCTCTCCCATTGGGGGAGCTTTTTTTATTAGAAATGTTTTGTTTGGATTAAAAAACTATTATCTTCACTTAGTATTAATATATATTTCTGCTGAAATTTTATAATGAATCTAAAAGATAAAAAGCTGTTAAAAGCAGCAATTACAGCAGTTGGAGGATACGTTCCCGATACAATTTTATCTAATAAAGATTTAGAAAAAATGGTTGATACTAATGATGCTTGGATTACTTCCAGAACAGGGATTAAAGAAAGACGAATTCTCAAGGAACCAGGTAAAGCCACTTCATATTTAGCCATTCAAGCCGCCAACGATTTAATTTCTAAAAAATCTCTCGATACTTCTACTATTGATTTAGTAATTGTTGCTACCATTACTCCCGATATACATGTTGCCGCTACCGCGGCTTATGTTGCTTCAACCATTGGAGCTGTAAACGCATTTGCATATGATTTAAACGCTGCCTGTTCTGGTTTTTTATATGGGATGAGTACTGCAGCATCACATATTAGTTCTGGACGCTATAAAAAAATATTACTTATTGGAGCCGATAAAATGTCGTCAATAGTCGATTATACTGACCGTGACACCTGTATTATTTTTGGAGATGGAGGCGGTGCTGTTTTATTTGAACCTAGCACAAATGATTATGGTTGGGAAGACGAATATTTCAGAAGCAATGGAACTGAGCGAATGTCTTTAAGAATAAAAGCAGGAGGTTCATTACACCCTACTACAAAGGATAGTTTTGCTCAAGGAGATCATAATATATATCAAGATGGAAAAGTAGTGTTTAAATATGCCGTTTCAGAAATGGCAAATGCTGCTGAAGAAATAATGAAACGCAATGCACTTGACGGCAATACAATAGATTACCTTGTTCCGCACCAAGCTAATAAAAGGATAGTAGATGCTACCGCAAAAAGATTGGACCTAAACCAAGAAAAGGTCTTAATGAATATAGAGCGTTATGGAAACACGACAGCGGCTACTCTGCCCTTATTGTTAAACGATTACGAATCAAAATTTAAAGAAGGAGACAAGCTTATTTTCGCTGCATTTGGCGGTGGATTTACGTGGGGTGCTGCACACCTAACGTGGGCTTATTAATAATCAATTGAAAACTAACTATGGATATTAAAGACATTCAACACTTAATTAAATTTGTTGCTAAATCTGGCGCACAGGAAGTAAAATTGGAAATGGAGGATATTAAAATCACCATAAAAACCGGACCTGACAAACCTTTTGTTGAAAATTCAGGAATAGTTCAACAAGTTCAACCAATGCCAGTTGAAGCTCAAGTTCCCCCTGCATTCTCAGATCCAGAAATTGTTGCAGCTCCTGTCCAATCAGAAGAAGACAATAAAATCACTATTAAATCACCAATTATTGGAACTTTTTATCGTAAAGCTACTCCAGACAAGCCCTCTTTTGTTGAAATAGGACAAGTAATTAAGGAAGGAGATGTATTGTGTGTTATCGAAGCCATGAAACTTTTCAATGAAATTGAGTCTGAGCTAAGCGGTACTATTGTTAAGATTTTAGTCGATGATGCTTCTCCAGTAGAATTTGACCAACCCTTATTTGTGATCAATCCTTCTTAAAGAAATCAGGTATGTTTAATAAAATATTAATTGCCAATCGTGGTGAGATAGCGATGCGTGTTATTCGAACATGCAAGGAAATGGGTGTTAAAACAGTAGCAGTTTATTCTAAAGCAGATGCGGATAGCTTACACGTTCGTTTTGCTGATGAAGCAGTTTGCATAGGACCTGCTGCAAGTAGCGAGTCTTATTTAAAAATACCTAATATCATTGCTGCAGCAGAAATAACCAATGCTGATGCAATTCATCCAGGGTATGGTTTTCTATCTGAAAATGCCAAGTTTTCTAAAATTTGTGAAGAGCATAAAATTAAATTTATTGGAGCTTCTTGCTCAATGATTGATCAAATGGGTGATAAAGCTTCTGCTAAAGCCACGATGAAAGCCGCTGGTGTACCAACCATTCCAGGATCAGAAGGTCTTTTGGCTTCATTAAAGGAAGCTACTTCTATTGCAAAAGAATTTGGTTACCCCGTTATGTTAAAAGCAACTGCTGGAGGAGGCGGAAAAGGAATGCGAGCGGTTTGGAAAGCTGATGAGCTTGAAAAGGCATGGGAAAGTGCTCGTCAAGAAGCTAAAGCTGCCTTTGGAAATGACGCTATGTATATGGAAAAACTTATTGAAGAGCCTCGCCATATTGAAATTCAAATTGTAGGCGATTCAACAGGAAAAGCGTGTCACCTTTCAGAGCGTGATTGTTCTATTCAAAGGCGTCATCAAAAACTAACTGAGGAAACCCCCTCTCCTTTTATGACAAATACCCTGAGAAAGAAAATGGGAGACGCCGCTGTAAAAGCTGCAGAACACATAAAATATGAAGGTGCAGGAACAATAGAATTTTTAGTTGACAAGCATCGAAATTTCTATTTTATGGAAATGAATACTCGTATTCAAGTTGAACACCCCATTACAGAACAAGTTATTGAATTTGATTTGATACGTGAGCAAATTAAAGTTGCAGCAGGACAGAAAATCACCGGAAAACATTACCTCCCCAGGCTGCACTCTATTGAATGTCGTATTAATGCTGAAGATCCGTTAAATGATTTTAGACCTAGCCCAGGGGTGATAACAAACCTTCATCTTCCAGGAGGACATGGTATAAGGATTGACACTCACGTATATAGCGGCTATGTGATTCCGCCTTATTATGATTCTATGATTGCTAAACTTATTACTACTGCGCAAACTCGTGAGGAGGCTATTAGTAAAATGAAAAGGGCACTAGAGGAGTTTATTGTAGAGGGTGTTAAAACAACCATCCCTTTTCACCTAAAACTTATGAGTGATCCGACTTATGTTAAGGGCGATTATACCACTAAGTTTATGGAGAGTTTTTCTATGGAAATCTCGGAATAATTATAAATTAATTTTTTCTGGTAATACTTTGAAACCCATATTGTAGAGTGTAAAACCAAAAATATCTGCATACTGTTCAATAGTTTTAGAAACCGGGGTTCCAGCTCCATGTCCTGCATTAGTTTCTATACGAATAAGCACAGGATTATCGCCCTGTTGTTTGTCTTGTAATTCCGCAGCAAATTTAAAAGAATGTGCAGGGACCACTCTGTCATCATGATCTCCAGTAGTTATTAAAGTCGCAGGATAACGTGTTTCTTGTTTTACATTATGAACAGGAGAATAGCCCTTTAAATAATCAAACATTTCTTTCGATTCTTCTGAAGTTCCATAGTCATAGGACCATCCAGCTCCTGAAGTGAATTTATGATAGCGCAGCATATCTAAAACTCCAACAGCAGGTAAAGCTACTTTCATTAATTCAGGACGTTGTGTCATCACTGCACCAACCAAAAGACCCCCGTTTGACCCTCCACGGACAGCTAAGAATTCAGGACTTGTAATTTTTTCTGTAATGAGATATTCAGCCGCTGCAATAAAATCATCAAATACATTTTGTTTTTTTTGCTGGATTCCTGCATTATGCCAGTTTTTTCCATACTCTCCACCTCCTCTTAAATTAGGGACGGCGTATACACCTCCTTGTTCCATCCAAATTGCATTCGTGATACTAAAAGAAGGGCGAAGACTTATATTAAAGCCTCCATAGCCATATAGAATGGTAGGGTTCTTTCCATCGTATTCTATCCCTTTTTTATGGGTAATGATCATTGGTACTTTAGTGCCATCTTCTGAGTTATAAAATACTTGGGTAGAGATATAATCGTCTGAGTTAAAATCAATTTCAGGAGTCCAATATTTTTTTGAGGTTTGAGTTTTGGGCTCATAAGAATAAATAATACCTGGAGAGTGATAGTTGCTAAAGCTGTAATAAAGTAAATCAACCTCTTTTTTACCATTAAAACCTCCAGCAGTTCCAATACCGGGCAGTTTAACTTCTCCCAGGTTATTCCCCTTACTATCATATTGAATTACTTTAGTAATTGCATCTACCATGTATTTAGCAAAAAAGAAACCACTCCCACTACTTGGTGATAAAACATGTTCTGTTTCTGGAATAAAATCCTTCCAATATTTTTCTTGAGGCCTTTTTGCGGTTGCCGTTACAACTTTTTGATTAGGGGCATTTGTATTGGTTACCATATAAAGAAGTGACCCTTCAGAGTCCATTAAATAACTATCAGTACTGTAATCTTGATCCATTGGAATTAATGGACTATCTGGGATGGTCAAATCTTTTAAAAAAGTAATATTACCAGAAGTTGTTTTAGATGCAGAAACAACTAAATAATGACCATCATCGGTTACAGAAGCTCCTACGTAACGATGTTTTTGCTCTGGAGTTCCGCCATAAATAAGGACATCTTCCCCTTGTGGATCTCCTAGTTTATGATAGTATAATTTGTGTTGATCGGTCATATCCGAAAGTTCACTTCCATCGGGCTTATCATAGCTTGAGTAGAAAAATCCTTCCTCTAGTTTCCATTGAATCCCACTAAATTTTACATCCACAATCGTGTCTTCAATAATGGTGTTTTGTATAGCATCAAGCACAATTATTTTTCGCCAATCACTACCCCCTTCACTCACAGAATAAGCGACTAATTTACCAGAGCTCGAAAAACTAAGTCCCGCCAAAGATGTAGTGCCGTCTTTTGCAAAAGTATTAGGGTTTAAAAAGACTTTGGCTACTTCATCTTTTTTTTGCCGGTAGATTACAGATTGATTTTGTAAGCCATCGTTTTTATAAAAATAAGTGAAGTCACCCTCTTTAAAGGGGGCTGATAGTTTTTCATAATTCCAGAGCTGTTCGAGTCGATTTTTTAATTGACTTCTAAAGGGAATGTCTTCTAGATAAGAAAAGGTCACCTCATTTTGCTTGCCTACCCAACTTTTAGTTTTTTTAGAATTATCATCTTCTAACCATCGATAACTATCAATAACTTCTGTTTCAAAATAGGAGTCTACTATTGGAATTTTTTGAGTATCTGGGTAATTCATTTTTCCTGAGTTATCTTGACAAGAGGCCAAGGCTAATAAAAGTAGAAAGGGTATGGAGGGTTTCATAAAAATGATTTTGAACCTTGAATGTACTCTTTTTAATAAAAAAAAACCTTCTAAAAGTTCTTTTAATGAACGATAGAAGGGTAGTTATCTTTGATTTGAAATTTACATTATTTGTAAAAATTTACTATTCCTTTATTGATATCATACATACCACCAATAATTTTAATTTCCCCTTTTTGCTCCATTTCAGCAAGAACTTCACTTTTAGCACGAATACTATCAATGGTCATTAGTACATTTTTCACTGCAACTTCATTTACAAAATCAATATTCCCTGAATTTCTTAAAGCCTCCTCTTTTGGATCAATAACAGCCGCAACGGCTGGTTCAATTTTTTTAATTAACGCAGTAAGGTTTCCAAGACGAGCATGATCACAAGCTCCTTTTACGGCTCCACAAGCAGTGTGCCCTAATACTACTATTAGTTTTGTGCCTGCAAGTTTACTAGCAAATTCCATACTTCCTAAAATATCTTCATTCACAAAGTTTCCAGCAACACGAACGCTAAAAATATCTCCAATTCCTTGATCAAAAATCAGTTCTGAAGAAACTCTAGAGTCAATGCAACTTAGAATGGTCGAATGAGGATATTGTCCTGTGCTAGTTTCTTCTACTTGTTGCATAAGGTCTCTTTCAAGTTCCTTTTTTTGAGTAAAACGCTGGTTTCCATTAATTAATTCTTGAAGAGAAGAATCGGGGGTCATTTGTGCTTGCGTTTCTTTTGTATGTGCTTTCATAATAATTAATTTTTTTACTTTAGAATTACTTACGCGAATCGTATCGTCAATTATTTCTATTTTTCAAGGTCTAAATATAATAGTATCATCAGTAATTTCAAAACCAAATAATTCCTTTTTACAGAACGTTTGCAATGAGATACTCTGCAATTTGAACTGTATTTGTGGCAGCACCTTTCCTTAAATTATCTGCAACAATCCATAAATTAACAGCATTAGGATGTGAAGTATCTCGTCGAATCCTTCCAATAAATACATCATCTTTACCTTCTGCATAAATTGGCATTGGGTAGGTGTTTGTTTCTGGATTATCCTGTACAACAACCCCTGGGGTATTATGTAGCAGTTTTCTAATATCACTTATTTCAAAAGGATTTCCAAATTCAATATTTACAGCTTCACTGTGTCCACCGGCTACTGGAATACGTATTGCAGTCGCTGTAATCCCCATGGTATCATCGCCTAAAATTTTATGGGTTTCGTGGACTAATTTCATTTCCTCTTTGGTATAATCATTTTCTAGAAAGACATCACAATGTGGGATGGCATTTTTATGAATAGGATAGGGATAAGCCATCACTCCTTTTTTCCCTTGAGTTTCATTATTTAATTGCTCTACTGCTTTTACACCTGTTCCAGTAATGGATTGGTAGGTTGAAATAATAAGGCGTTTTATTTTGTACACTTTATGCAATGGAGCTAACGCCATAACCATTTGAATAGTAGAACAGTTAGGATTGGCAATAATTTTATCCTCCGACGTCAATTCGTTTCCATTAATTTCAGGAACAATTAATTTTTTAGAGGGATCCATTCGCCATGCAGAAGAATTATCAATTACGACGGTTCCTAAGGCAGCAAATTTTGGTGCCCATTCCAGTGAAGTGTCACCTCCTGCAGAAAATAATGCAATAGCTGGCTTGGCTGCAACTGCTGTTTCTAAACCAATAACCTTAAGTGTTTTCCCTTTAAAGGGAATCTCTTTCCCTACCGATCGTTCTGAAGCAACTAGCAACAATTCTGTTATAGGAAGATTACGTTCTACTAAAACTTCTAACATTACATTTCCGACCATTCCTGTGGCACCAACCAGAGCAATTTTCATTTTAATTAATTTTTACCAAAAATAGAATTAAAAAATACAGCGACCATAATTCATTATAAATTTAAATTAAAGCAATAATTTGTTTTAATTATAACAAATAATTATTCATTAATTATTCTCTTTATTCTAGGTCCTAATCCAGAAAGTATTTCATAGCTAATAGACTGACCCTGTTTTGAAAATGAGGCTGCTGTATTATGATTTGTACCAAAAAAACAGACAGTATCTTGAGGTTTACATTTTATGTTTGTGACATCAATCATCAGCATGTCCATACACACATTACCAACAATGGGCGCTTCTTCTCCATGAATAAAAACATATCCTTTGTGATGCCCAAAGTGCCTTCCAATTCCATCTGCATGGCCAAGTGGGAGGGTTGCAATTATAGAATCTACAGGAGCTTTCCATCCATGATCATAACCTACATAAGAACCTTTTTTGACTTTATGAATTTGTGTAATCTCACTTTCCAGAATAGCAATGGGCTTTAAAAGGGCATCCCACTTTGGGTGATTTGCAAATCCATGAAAAGCAATGCCACACCGTACCATATCATATTGCAACTCAGGATAATTGAATATCCCCGAACTGTTTAGTAAATGGAATTTAGGTATTGAAGAGTTTTGCGTTGAATGCGCCTTTTTTATGGCTTCAAATAGTGCAATTTGCTGATCACATGATTGGGACGGTCGTTGGTCTTCTGAAGCTGACAAATGAGAATAAACACTCTTTAAATTAAACTGATTGGATGCTGCTTGTGAAATCACCCAATCAGTGTCTTCAGGAGAAAACCCCACTCGGTATAAGCCAGTATTATATTTTATGTGAATAGGATACTTTGTCTTGTTTGTGAGCTTTAGAAGTCCTTTAAAGGCCATTAAAAGTGAGCGACTGTATAGGCATGGTTCCAATGCCTTCTCTATTATTGTTTTTAAGGAATTTACCTGAGGATAAAACACCATAATCGGAATTTTAACTCCACAACTGCGTAATACTTCTCCTTCTTCTGCATAGGCAACCGCAAGATAATCAACTCCTAGTGCCTCAAGTCTTTTTGCGACAGCTTCTGAATCGCTTCCATAAGCTCCTGCCTTTACTACAGCCACAATTTGTGTTTCAGAATTCAGTTGTTTTTGAATCTGAGAATAATTATGATTAAGATGAGAAAGATGAAGGTTGAGTGAGTTCAAGACGTTTGATTAGATACCACGATTATTATTTTTCTTTTTCTTTTGGGCTTTTTGGGCTTTGTTAAACGCTACTCTAGAAAGGGGTTCATAATTTTCTTTTTCACCTAAAAGAACCAAAGTATTATCTTCAGAGGTTCTAAAACTATTATGTGCCAACCTTCCTGTTCGTGTACAAATGGCATGTACTTTAGTAACATATTCTGCCGTAGCCATTAAGGCTGGCATAGGACCAAAAGGATTTCCTTGAAAATCCATATCTAAACCAGCGACAATAACACGCACACCATTATTGGCAAGGTCGTTACAGACTTTTACAATTTCATCATCAAAAAATTGAGCTTCGTCAATTCCCACGACATCACAGCCATCAGCTAACATAGGAATATTTGCCGCAGCCGGAACTGGAGTAGATGGAATTTGATTTTTATCATGAGAAGTGACTAACTCATCATCATAACGCAAGTCTATTGCAGGTTTAAAAATTTCAATTTTCTGCTTTGCAAATTGTGCTCGTCTAAGACGGCGAATAAGTTCTTCTGTTTTTCCAGAAAACATAGAGCCACAGATCACTTCAATCCATCCAAATTGTTCGTTTGAGTTTACGGTATTTTCTAAAAACATTTTGTAATTTTCAACTTGAAAAACAGATTTTTAAAGCCTATTTTATCAAAGGTATTAAAATCTAATGGGTTGTAGGGCTAAAAATCATGACAGAACAAATAAAAAACGCATTAGTTAAATGGGCGGAAAGGGTCCTAGATAACCATGAGCATTGGGATGCATTAGAAACTCATGAGGCTTTGCAAAAGTTATATGAAATCTCTATCTATCATAAAATGACGGAAAGAGAGGATGTGAAAAACACAGAGCAATGGGAACTTCAACAAAACAAGCTTAAATCTGTAATAGATTCCTTAAGCGGGATTAGTGCTTCTAAAGGAAAAACGACTCAAGAAGAAAATATTGAAGTACCCTCTGTAATGGACACTATAAAAAATATGGTGACTGAAATGCCAGAGAGTGAGAGTTATGAGAAATTATTTAACACAGTTTCAGACACACCTACTTTTGTTATTAAAGATGAAAATAACGATTCTCAAACCGTTTCAGAAACATTAAATGAAGAAGAAAAAGTAAATATTAATGACCTCTTTTCAAAGACTATAACTATTGATATAAATGACCGCCTTTCATTTATAAAGCATTTGTTTGAAAATGATACAGCCTCTTATGAGCGCGTAATTTCTCAGATAATTTCCTTTGAAAGCTGGGAAGAGGTTACTGCATTTTTAAATCAAATGGTGAAACCTGAATATAACAGTTGGAAAGGCAAAGAAGAAGTTGAAGCACGTTTTTTAACTATTTTACAAAATAATTTTACTGCATAATAATAAGGCAGTAGCTTAATCCTTAAATTGTACACACGTGATCTATTTGATCCCTACACCCATTGGTAATTTAGAAGATATTACACTTCGAGCTATTCGTCTTTTAAAAGAAGTCGATTTGATTTTAGCGGAAGATACCCGGGTAAGCATAAAATTACTTAAGCATTTTGAAATTGGCACCCCCCTACAAAGTTTTCACATGCATAATGAGCACAAAAAAGTTGAAACGGTCGTTGAGCAGTTAAAGAATGGAAAAACAGTGGCACTAATTTCTGATGCAGGTACTCCAGGAATTTCTGATCCAGGATTTTTATTAGTTCGTGAAGCACTCAAAGAGGGGGTGGAGGTTCAATGTTTACCTGGACCTACAGCCTTAATTCCTGCTTTAGTTCAAAGCGGTATTCCATGTGATCGTTTTGTTTTTGAGGGATTTTTACCTCCAAAAAAAGGACGTCAAACACGACTAGAACAAATGTCATTAGAAACCCGAACCCAGGTTTTTTATGAGTCCCCACATAAATTACTTAAAACTTTAGAACAGCTCGTCACCTTTTTTGGTGCTAATCGATCTATAGCTGTGGTCCGAGAAATTTCAAAATTATATGAAAGTACCTTTAGAGGCAGTGCTCAAGAGGGGCTTGATTTTTTTGAAGTCCATCCTCCTAAAGGTGAATTTGTAATTGTCATTGAAGGTGTAAAAAAATAATAATGCGCTGGAAATCTGTCCCCATAGCCAATGAAGAATCTATAAATGCTCTTGCAAATAAGTTAACCGTCCCTTCAGTTATTGCGAAACTTCTTGCTAAACGTGGTATTACTTCCTTTGAACAGGCGAAATTTTTTTTCAGACCAGAGTGGTTACAATTACACGATCCTTTTTTAATGCAGGATATGCAGGTCGCTGTTGCAAGGATAGTTAAAGCGATTGATCAGCAGGAAAAAGTTATGGTTTATGGAGATTATGATGTAGATGGTACAACATCAGTTGCATTAGTAACTTCTTATTTTAAAGATAAAATCAATTATTTAACCCCCTATATTCCTGATCGTTATAAAGAGGGTTATGGAATATCTATGTCTGGTATAGATGCTGCTAAAGAAGAAGGAATTACGTTAATTATTGCCTTAGATTGCGGTATCAAAGCACATAAGCAGGTTATTTATGCGGCTGAAATGGGTATTGATTTTATTATTTGTGACCATCATTTACCCAGTGAAACTTTACCCCCAGCGGTTGCTATTTTAGATCCAAAGCGTGATGATTGTGGTTATCCTTTTAAAGAATTATGTGGTTGCGGTATTGGGTTTAAGCTTATTCAAGCTGTACAAATACATTTAAATCTTCCGCTAAAGATCTTAACAACTTATTTAGATTTGGTTGCTACTGCCATAGCTGCAGACATTGTTCCTATGGAAGGAGAAAACAGAACCCTTACTTTTTTAGGACTCCAGCAGTTTCAAGAAAACCCTCGCATAGGACTTCAATTTTTCCTTAAAACCCTTAAAAAGCCAATTAAGGTTACAGATTTAGTTTTTGTGATTGCTCCAAGAATTAATGCCGCAGGAAGAATGGACCACGGCTTAAGTGCTGTTAAACTTTTAATGACAGATAATCTGAAACTTGCATTGCCTAAGGCTCGCTCCATTGATTTTTTTAATACTGAACGTCGTTCTACAGAGGAGCGAATTACAGTAGAAGCATTACAGCAAATTGTTTTGAATGAAGAAACAACCTGTTTTTCAACCGTTGTTTTTCATCCTTCATGGCACAAAGGTGTTATTGGAATTGTGGCGTCAAGATTAATAGAAACTTATTACCGACCAACAGTAGTTTTAACCGAATCTGAGGGAGTGCTTTCAGGCTCTGTTCGTTCTGTTTCTGGCTTTGATGTGTATCAAGCGCTAGAGGCTTGTAGCGAGTTTATGATTCAGTTTGGCGGACATAAATATGCTGCAGGGCTTACTTTAAAGCCAGAACAATTAACAGGGTTTAAGCAATGTTTTGAGGCCTATGCAGAAGCTCACTTATTACCTGAACAGCTTCAGCCCACTTATAGCTATGATCTCGAGATTCATTTTGATGCATTAACGCCTAAATTATATCGAATCATTAATCAAATGGCACCTTTTGGGCCTAAAAATATGCGTCCAGTTTTTGTTACTCATTTATGTAAGGATGCCGGTGGAACAAGAGCTGTTGGAAAAGAAAATAATCACTTAAAGCTTGAAATTATAGATGCCGGTGGTACGCGCTTTCAGGGTATTGCTTTTGGGATGGCACAACATCTTATTCAAATTAAAAATCAACAACCTTTTTCGCTTTTGTATACTTTAGAAGAAAATGAGTATAATGGAAAAGTGTCCTTACAATTAAAAGTTAAAGACCTTGTGTTTGCCCCATAAAAAAACCCTCACTACTGTGAGGGTTTTTGATTTCAATGAAAATTGATTTAGAAGTTATAGCGGAATGCTGCATTCCAAGTTCTTCCAAATCCAAACCATACTGAATTATTAACATCAACACCATTCCATTTAGTTGAGCTAGCGTCTGCATGAATATTTGTATTTGATTCTGCGATGTAAGTAGTGTCAAATAAGTTGTTAACGTTTAATCTGAAGGTTAACTGATTATCTGGATTTTTCTTTGATAATTTTATCGGAATAGAAGCTCCAAAATCTACCAGTCCAAAAGAAGGTAATTTTAATGCTCCTGGATTATCTGGTGATAAAAATGCAGAGTCTACAATACTATAATCAGCATATAGACCATCTACAAATCTGTAGTTTGCATCAAGGTTAATACTACCGATTCTATAATCAGCACCCAAAGACATCGTAAATTGAGCAGCATCACCAACTTTTGCTCCTTTGGTGTAGAGTTTACCTGTACCGATTAATTGCTGCTGGTCATCAAAAATATTAGATTCGAAGTCTTTTGTGTATTCCCAATCACCAATTGACAACATGCCAATAAGTTTAAGACTCCCTGAGGGTCTCCAGCTACCTTCAAACTCAATTCCTTTGTGAAGAACATCCACGTTAGGAAATTGAGCCGTTCCATCAACACCTTGAGAGTTGGACAAAGAACGTGTTACAAATCTGTTCCCCCAGTTGGTAGCATATACGTTCACATTTAATCTCACTGAGTTAGAGATGTATCCGTAACCCGCTTCAATTGAAGTAATTTTCTCATTCTGTAAATCAGGATTTATTTCATTACCAAAGTTTGGAAAAACTGCTCCAAATTGTGGTTGACGAGAGATATAACCTGCATTAAAAAATACATTAGATGTTTCCGTAAAGTTGAAGTTCGCACCCCCTTTTAAATATCCACCCCCTTGATTTTGAGTATCTGATAAAGGATTAGTTGGTTGGTCAAATAAATCTTCACGCTGGAAAGATTGATTTGATAATCCAGCTTGAAGTACAGCAGTTATTTTTTCACCACCATATTCAACTAAACCATTAACCCCTTGCCATCCTACATATCCAATATTAAAGTAATCAATTTTAGTACCGTTTTTAAGACCTGTACTTTGGAAAGGGCTCGCCTCAATTGTAGACTCAACGATTTGGCCAGCACTATTTTTGTTTCCTGTTGAGTAGTATCCGTCAAGGCCCATAAGGTTATTCAATACTCGGTAATGATAACCTGTGTAAGAACGTAAATCAACACCTAAGGAGTATTTCATTTTACCTGACTGAATATTTAAGTTAGAGATTGCTCCAACCCAATCATGAGAGTTCATAGAGGCGCGACGCACTAAAATCTCTCTACTTACACCGTCGTCTCTAAATCCGTTTGAACCAATGCTCAATCCTCCATATCTTGAAATATCTCCCGAATAAGCTCCTACTGATTGATTTGAATTAACGATTGCATCGAAGTTGATTGATCCGTCAGCATTTCTAGTTCCTCTTCCATTTTCTGCATAATGTTCTGTAAGATCTTTTCGAAAAGGCAAAATGTCTGTTGTAGAATTTCTGAAGTTATTTCCTCTTGGACCAGTTCCACCACCTCTTCCTGCTGAAGCATAGAAAGAAGTATTTAAATCAATGTTATCTGCTACTTTATAATCCCAGTTAAAGGTGGCCAAAGGCTTATTATAAAAGTTTCTTCTCATGCTGAATTCTTCTCCATTTAAAGTTCCACCATTGGTATTCCATGTTCTGTCAATCCCAACATCTCCAAAGTTTTGATAATCTCTAATGGACACCCAAACATCTCTTTGGTGGTGCCATTGTGCAGCTCCCAATACTGATAAGTTAAAAGAATGATTAGACCCTTCGGGTGTATAGCCAACAGCAAAGAAATAAGTAGTACCTTCTCCAGAAGTATTATTGATGTATCCGTTTCCAGACCATCTAGATATTAAATAAGAAGAAGACCATCCTTTGTCATTTACTCCAGTGTTATAAGCGGCTGTGGTCTTGTTGTAACCATTATTACCAAACATTTGACCAAAGGATCCCCCTTGAGCTTTCTCAGCACTCTTGGTGAAAATTGAAACAGTACCCCCTACTGATGGTACAGCAAGTTTTGAAGCTCCTAGACCTCTCTGAATCTGAATTCCCGAAGCTACATCTGTTAAACCTTGCCAGTTCGACCAGTATACCCTTCCGTTTTCCATGTCATTAACAGGTTGTCCATTAATAAGAAATGAAGTATTTGTTTGATCAAAACCACGAAGTGAAATACGGCTATCGCCATAACCTCCCCCTTGTTTTGTAGCATAAACGCCAGGAGTGTTGTTCATTATCTCTGGAAATTCTTGATTTCCAACTTTGAGCAGAATTTCTTTAGCAGTGATTTTACTTACTGCAATTGGAGTTTTTCTTTCTTTGGCAACATCAATTACACCTGAAGAAACTACAACTTCTTCAAGGTTTTGATAGGTGCCTAAAGTATCCGTTGCTTTCTCATTTCCTTCTTGGGCAAAAAGAGGAAAAATAGCAATTGAAAATGCGATTAATAAATTTTTTTTCATCGTTTATTATAGTTTAATGATTTATTAATCTAAGTTACTTTTTAAGCAATTACTACTTTCATTTAGAAACAGTGAAACCCAAGAGTTTATTAAGAAAATGTTAACAACTCTAATACTTGAGTTATTGAAAAAAAGAAAACTAAGTAATTGCTTTTAAAAGCGCTTTTGTTGAGGGGTCATGCTTATGGTTGCTTATACCTTCTATGTCTTCTAAAACTGCACTTGCAAGTTGTTTTCCAAGCTCAACACCCCATTGGTCATAGCTATAAATATTCCAAAGAATACCTTGAACATAAATTTTATGCTCATACATTGCAATTAAGGCCCCTAAAGAAGAAGGCTTAAGAGAATCAATAAGAATACTATTAGTAGGTTTATTTCCTGTGAAAACTTTGAATGGTGCGATTTTTTCTTGTTGATCAGCGGACATTCTACTGGTGCTCAATTCTCCTTTTGCTTGTGTAAGCGATTTCCCATTCATAAGAGCTTCTGTTTGGGCAATAAAATTTGCTAATAATTTATTTTGATGGTCTTTATTGCCATATAATGATTTTTTAAAACCAATAAAGTCAGCAGGAATCAGTTTGGTTCCTTGATGAATTAATTGAAAAAAGGCATGTTGGGCATTGGTTCCTGATGCTCCCCAAATAATGGTTCCTGTTTGGTAAGTTACCGGAATACCGTCACGCCCAACACTTTTACCATTACTTTCCATTATTCCTTGCTGAAGGTAGGCAGGAAGGTTTCTTAAATATTGAGTGTAAGGAATAATGGCTTCACTTTCTGCGCCATAAAAGTTGTTATACCAAATACTTAGAAGCGCCAGCACAACAGGTATGTTTTTCTCAAATGGAGTTTCTTGAAAATGACGGTCCATTTTTCCAGCACCTTCCAGTAGACCTTCAAAATTTTTTGGCCCTACGGCTAAACAAATACTAAGTCCAACCGTACTCCACAATGAAAAACGGCCACCAACCCAATCGTTCATTGGGAAGGTATTTTCAGAAGAAATACCAAAAGCTACTGTTTTTTGGGTGTTAGTAGAAACGGCTACAAAATGATTGACAATAGCACTTTCAGGAGCATGGTTTAAAAACCAAGCACGAATACTATTCGCATTACTTAGAGTTTCTTGTGTTGTAAATGTTTTAGAAACAATCACAAAAAGTGTAGTTTCTGGGTCAAGATCTTTTATTATTTCTTGATGATGATCTCCTTCTACATTAGAAATAAACCGAAGGGCTAAATGATTTTTATAATGTTCTAAAGACTCTACCACCATCGCGGGACCAAGATCAGAACCACCAATTCCAATATTAACAACATGCGTTATAGTTTTTCCTGTATGGCCTTTCCATGTTCCAGAAATCACATCATTACAAAAGGAGTACATTTTTTTTTGAGTTTCACCAAGAGCAGAAAGCACATTTTCTCCTTCAATTAATACGGGCTCTTTTTTTATTGATCTTAAAGCAGTATGAAGAACAGCACGATTTTCAGTGACATTAATTTTAGCACCAGAAAATTGTGAATCTATGGCGGATTTAAGCCCACTTTCTTCTGCTAGCTGAAGTAGTAAATCAAACCCCTTTTTATTAATACGGTTTTTAGAAAAATCAACATAAAAATCATCCCATTGTATAATAGAATAATCTAAACGATTTGATTCATTTTTAAAATGCTCCTCAATAGATATTTGAGAGGTTTTTTTAAAATGTCTTATAAGTGCGTCCCACGCTTTTAGTTGAGTGGGATTTTTATTAGGAAGGGTCTGCATTCTTGTTTTGGTTATTATTTATTACAATTTCGTCTGTTGTTGATGTTTTAAATGGAATGCAATCTAGTTTAGTTTTATAAGGAATAATGTACTTTGAAAATTCAGCTTGTAATTTTTTAGAAATAGGCTTAGCATCTGGAAGTTTTTGTTTGAAGGGATCTACTTGTCTTCCATTTTTCCAAAAGCGATAACACACGTGAGGTCCTGATGTATTACCAGTCATTCCGACCCATCCTATAATTTCTCCTTGTTCTATAAATTGCCCCGTCTTTACCTTTCTTTTTTTCATATGAAGATATTGAGTAGAATAGGTACTGTTATGCTTTAAGGTTACATAATTCCCGTTTCCTTTGGTATAACCAGATTTAATAACAGAACCATTAGCAGTTGCTAAAATGGGAGTACCTACTGATGCTGCAAAGTCAGTTCCTTTATGGGGACGTATTCGGTTTCCATAATATGCAATTCGTCTTTTTAAATTGTAACGTGAAGAAACCCTATTGAATTTTAAGGGTCCTTGAAGAAATGCGCGACGTAAGCTTTTTGCATTATCATCAAAATAATCTACAATTCCTTTATTGGGGTCACTTATATATTCAAAAGCATAAAGCGGTTTTCCTTTGTGCTCAAAGTAAGCGGCTTTTATTCGTTCTATACCGATCGAAATGGAATCATCCACAAATTTTTCAGTATAAATAATTTTAAAACGATCGCCCTTTTGAAGTCTAAAAAAGTCAACAGTCCAAGCGTAAACATCAGATAAGTAATAGGTTAAATCATCATTAATACCACTGTTTTTCATGGTCTCATACAATGAGCTTTCAATAATTCCAGAAGCTTCCAGCTCTACCAAGCGAGAGGGTTTAATAATTTTATTTCCGTATAAACTATCCTGTAAGTGAATTACTGTATACCCAGAAAAACTCGGATGATAAACAAAATATTCAGGCAGCGCAATACTGTCATTAGAAAAGAAAAGGCTGTAGGGCTTTCCTATGGTTAGTTTTCGAACGTCAGCTTTTCCTTTTATAGCTTCTAAAATTGCATATACTTGTGGATAGTCAATTCCGTTGGTTTCAAGAATTTTGCCAAAGGTATCACCTCTTTTAATTTTATGTTTTTTTACCTCAAAATAATTTAAGTCAATCCCATAGTGGAGATTAGGAATAGGCGCAGAAATTTTGACAGACTCTTTTTTCGCTAATTTTTCTCCTTTATTATCACAAGAAATTAATAGTAAAGCAGAAAAAATCACAAACGCACGAAGCATATAAATATTTTTAACAAATTTCTAAACTAAATCAATATAATATAAAAAGAGCTCATAAAGTTATCCTCATTTTTTATACAGTTAGTCAATAGTAATTTCAAAAGGGTGTTTTAAGTTTTTAAAATTTTCCAAATCAGCTTTTATTGAACCCACTAAAATATCTGCTTGAATTCGAATAGGAAGTTTGTTTTTATCGTCAGAGACCCACAGAGTTACACTTTCCTGCTCTTTAAAGACCCTTCCTGACTGAACAACAGGGCGAAATTTCAAACAATTTATTTTACCAAACTTACTATTAACAATTTCCTTACCTAAATACTTTAGTTTGAACACATAGTTTTCTTGATCAAAAAACATGTTAATGTCAAAACTTTCATTAATCTCAATATCTTTTTCAGGATAAAAGTGGCGCAGGTAATAAAAACAAGAAATTAAGTCTTGCACTTTTGGTTGAGTATCAAAAACCTGAATTGTATTTTTTTTTAGATTATTTACTTCAGCAGTATTAAGCCCTTGATCAAAGTCAATTTCAATTTTTTTTGTGTAGCCTCCTTCATTAATATCTCTAATAAATTTATAGGGTAGATTTGTTATTTCATCAAAATAACTTTCATAATAATCTTCTACCTTAAAAAACCAATTTGCTATACCTGTAGTTTCACCATACGCTTTTGCATGAAAAACAGGTCTTCCTTTTAGGGTGTCTCGCTCTAGGGAAAGGGTAGCGTAGCTGGCATTAAAAATACCATAATGAATTCTTAATTGAAACCATTCACCCTGCTTAAAAGGAGGTGAGTTTATTGTTTTTTTATCAGAATTAGCTTGAGAAAATGAAGTAAAAATCCCAAAAAGTAATCCAAAGAGTATACCCTTAATCATAGCACAAAGGTAATAAATACCTTTTTGCAACTACTAAACTGTAAGTTTATAAAATGTTAAATGTCTCCTTTGGTATGAAGCCCATTATAAACTTTATCGCCATTTAGTTTTCCTAGCACTTTTGCCAAATTTTCTTTAGATGCTTTTTTAATTCGTTTCAGTGATTTAAAATGACCTAGAAGCTTATCTCTTGTGGCTGGTCCCACACCAGTTATTTGATCTAATTCTGAATGCAAACTTCCTTTACTTCTTTTTTGTCTGTGAAATATAATTCCAAAGCGGTGTGCCTCATCTCTTGCGCGCTGTAAAATTTTTAAACTCTCAGATCGCTTGTCTAGGTATAAGGGAACCGGATCTTCTGGAAAGTATATTTCTTCCAAGCGTTTGGCAATACCGACAATTGATATTTTACCTCGTAAGCCGAGTAAATCAAGACTTTTTACAGCTGAGGACAATTGTCCTTTTCCACCATCTATTACAATAAGTACAGGCATAGAAGCCTCTTCTTCCAGAAGTCTTTTATAACGTCTGTAAACAACTTCTTCCATAGAGGCATAATCATCTGGACCTTCAACAGTTTTAATATTATAATGCCGATACTCTTTCTTGCTAGGTTTTCCGTTTTTAAAAACAACGCAGGCCGCTACAGGAGTACTTCCCTGGATATTTGAGTTGTCAAAACACTCAATGTGAAGAGGAGGTTTTGGAAGCCTTAAATCTATTTTCATTTGACTCATAATGCGTGAAGTGTGTCGCTCTGGATCGACTATCTTCATTTGTTTAAAACGGTCCATCCTAAAAAACTTTGCGTTACGAGTTGAAAGATCTACAAGTTTTCTTTTATCTCCTTGGAGTGGCACGCTAATTTTCAATGCTTCTCCTAATGGCACTAATTCTGGAAGAAAAACTTCTTTAGCATCACTCTTAAATAATTGTCTGATTTCAATAATCCCCAATTGTAACAGAGTTGCATTAGATTCATCTAACTTCTTTTTTACTTCTAAGGTATGAGACCTCACAACAGAACCATGTGAAACTTGAAGGTAATTAATGTATCCATAATCTTCATCAGAAATAATACTGAATACATCTACATTATTAATTTTAGTATTTACAATAGTTGATTTCGCCTGAAAATTATTGAGTGATTGAATTTTTTCTTTTACCAATTGAGCTTTTTCAAACTCCATAGCCTTTGCATGGCCTTTCATTTGATTTTTAAAGGTGTTCAAAGAGCTCTTAAAATTTCCTTTAATGATCTCTCTAATTTCTTTGATATTATTATTATAATCGGATTGATTGATTTGACTCGTACAGGGAGCAAGACAATTACCCATATGATATTCTAAGCAAACTTTGTATTTTGCGGAATTAATTTTTTCATCACTTAAGTCAAATTTACAGCTACGAAGGGGGTAGAGCGACCTGATAAGTCCCAAAAGAGTCATGATTGTTTTTTGGTTTGTGAAAGGGCCAAAATATTCAGAACCATCTTTAATAAGCTTTCGGGTATAAAAGACCCGGGGAAAAGCTTCTTTTTTAATACAAATCCAAGGATAGGTTTTGTCGTCTTTTAAAAGAACATTATAGCGGGGTTGGTGTTTTTTGATGAGATTGTTTTCTAGCAACAAGGCATCCATTTCCGTATCAACTACTATATGCTCAATACGAACAATATTTTTTACAAGAACATTCGTTTTTTTATATTCATGAACTTTATTAAAATAGGAACTAACTCTTTTCTTAAGGTTTTTTGCTTTCCCGACATAAATAATACGATCAGATTTATCGTAATATTGGTATACTCCCGAAACTTCGGGGAGACTTTTTAATTGTATTTCGATGAGATCAGGTTTCACAAAACGAAAATATTGATTTTCTTTGGGTCTAGAAACTGTTCTAGACATCAATTCAAGTTAATGAAAGAAACGAAAGAAAATTTACGAACTCTTTTTTTAGAAAAACGTTTAATACTCTCTCGAACAGTTCGCGAAGAATCAAGTTTAGCTATCGCAAATCAATGCTTGAAATTACCTGTTTGGGGGTTTGAATATTTTCATTTGTTTTTACCAATCACAAAAAAAGCAGAGGTAAACACCTCCTTTGTATTAACTCTTCTTCAAGCACGAGATAAGAATATTGTTTTACCAAAAGTTAATTCTGACGATTCTCTATCGAGTATTCTTTTGACTGACTCAACTAAGATTATAAAGAATAAGTGGGAAATCCCTGAACCTGAAAGAGGTATAACAATTACTCCTTTAATGTTAGATGTTGTTTTTATTCCTCTTTTGGGGTATGATACTTTTGGAAACAGAGTTGGATATGGAAAAGGGTTTTATGATGATTTTTTAAAAAGCTGTAAGCCGAATATTTTGAAAATTGGTCTTTCTTTTTTTGAGCCTATCAGAAAGATTCATGGAATACGTCCAGAAGATATAACTTTAAATTACTGTGTTACACCTGAGAGGATTCATTATTTTTAGATACTTCTTACATAAAAACTTTTTTATTAAAAACAATCATAATTCCCACTCCTGCACTAATAGCAGTATCTGCAATATTGAAAATATATTGAAAAAACAAAAAAGTATTACCACCTATTATTGGTAACCAAGAAGGCCAGGTCCATTCAATCAAAGGAAACTGTAGCATATCAACAACATGTCCGTAAAACACTGGGGCATATCCTCCTGTCTCAGGTAAAAATGTTGCGATGCTATTATAACTACTTGAAAATAAAACGCCATAAAAAACAGAATCAATAATATTTCCCAGCGCCCCTGCAAAAATTAAGGCCAGTGCCCAACTTAACAATAACGGACTTTGTTTTTTTATTGTGTCCCAAAGCCAGTACCCCAGTCCAACAATAGCTACTAAACGAAAAAGCGTTAGGAATAATTTGGCAGTATCCTCATTAATAAAAGGGATGAAGTCATTTAATTTAGTTCCCATTGCCATACCTTTATTTTCAACAAAAAGTAATTTAAAAAACCCAATATCTATGATAGGGGGAACCCCATAACCAGAAAGGGGATAATGCAACTTAATATAAATTTTACTCCATTGATCAATAAAAAGAATACCGATAATAATTAGGAGTATCCACCAATAAGTGGAATATGTTTTTTTAGCAGTCAAAATAGGATCTTTAAAACTTATTTTTGCATATTTTTTGCCTCAATGCTTAAGGTGGCATGTGGCACAAGAAATAAACGTTTTTTGTTAATAAGCTTGCCAGTCACTCTACAAACTCCATATGTTTTATTTTCAATTCTAATCAACGCGTTATTAAGGTCACGAATAAATTTTTCTTGACGAATCGCAAGTTGTGTATTAGCTTCTTTAGACATTGTTTCAGAACCTTCTTCAAAAGCTTTGAATGTTGGCGAAGTATCTTCAGTGCCATTATTTCCATCATTCATGTATGAACTTCTCAATAATTCGAGATCTACTTTTGCCTTTTTAATTTTTTCTTCAATTAAGGCTTTGAACTCTAGAAGTTCGCTATCACTAAAACGGATTTTTATTGTTGAACTCATCACTTATTTTTTTTTAATTGTAATAGATGTATTTATGTCTTCAAATTCAAGTACCAATCCCCCTTCCATAGAAGATTGAAATGTTAGGTTCTCTGTCAAAGTTTCAGACAATATATAACTTTTATTTTCTAAAATGGCGGCTTCTAGTTTTGGTTCCTTTTTCAAGAAAACATCAATTTTATCAGTAACCTCTAGTCCACTATCTTTCCTGAAATTCTGAATTCTATTGATTAACTCTCTAGCAATACCTTCTCGAATCAGTTCAGGAGTTAGTGTCATGTCAAGTGCTACAGTCATTCCATTGCCGTGAGCTACTTGCCACCCCTCAATATCCTTAAAATAAACCTCAACATCCGATCGCTCTAAAATAATATTTTTTTCGTTTAGTTCAACCTTTAGCATGTCATTCTCCTCTAACTGAGTAATTTGGTCGTTACTTAAGCCCTGAATAACATCAACTATTGCCTTCACATCTTTTCCAAAACGAGGTCCTAATGCTTTAAAGTTAGGTTTCACTTCTTTTACTAACAATGAGTTTGCATCATCTAAAAATTCAATGATTTTAATATTAATTTCTCCTTTTAACTGTTCCGTAATACCTTCAATTTGTTTTTTTTCTGTAGTATTTTTTACCGGAATTATCATTTTTTGAAGTGGTTGTCGCACTCTAATTTGTTCTTTTTTACGAAGGGATAACGCCAAGGAAGTAATGGTTCGTGCTTTATTTATTTGGTCTTCTAAAGAGAGATTGATGTTCTCTAAATTTACAATTGGAAAATCCGTTAAGTGAATTGACGTACTAGTATTTTGAACCAAATCTTGGTACAATCTATCCATAAAAAATGGCGCTATGGGGGCAGCCAATTTTGAAACAGAAATCAAGCATTCATACAGAGTTTGGTATGCAGCAATTTTATCAGGGCCATATTCACCCTTCCAAAAACGTCTTCTACAAAGGCGAACATACCAATTACTTAATTTTTCTTGTACAAAATCAGAAATAAATCGAGCTGCTTTTGTGGGTTCATAATCTTCATAAGCTGCATCTACTTCCTGAATTAAACTGTGTAATTCAGAAAGAATCCAAAGATCTAATTCAGCTCTTTTTTTCAAAGGTATTGCCACTTCTTTTTTGGGGTTAAAAGCGTCAATATTGGCATACAAGCTAAAGAATGAGTAAGTATTATAAAGGGTACCAAAAAATTTTCGTTGCACTTCTGAAACTCCCTCAGCATCAAATTTTAAATTGTCCCAAGGATTAGTATTTGAGATCATATACCACCTTATTGCATCTGCTCCAAATTGATCAAGAGTTTTAAAAGGATCCACCGAGTTTCCTATACGTTTGGACATTTTCTGTCCAGCTTTGTCTAACACTAATCCATTTGAAATAACATTTTTATATGCTTTTTTCCCAAAAACTAATGTTCCAATAGCATGCATAGTATAAAACCACCCTCTTGTTTGGTCTACTCCTTCGGCAATATAATCAGCAGGGAAGCTTTCACCAGCATCAATTTTTTCTTTATTTTCAAAAGGATAATGCCACTGTGCATAGGGCATTGAGCCTGAGTCAAACCAAACATCAATTAAGTCAGATTCTCTACTCATTGGTTGTCCATTAGAACTAGAAAGAACCAGTGCATCAACTATATTTTTATGTAAATCAACAAGATTGTAATTTTTCTCAGAAAAATCCCCTTCTATAAAATCAGCAAAAGGGTTTTTATCCATTAGTCCTTTACTTACAGATACTGCTATAGCTTCTTTTAATTCAGCAATAGAACCAATCACTTTTGTTTCTTTCCCATCTTCTGTTCGCCATACTGGTAGGGGAATTCCCCAAAAACGTGATCTAGAGAGGTTCCAGTCATTGGCATTAGACAGCCAATTACCAAAGCGACCTTCTCCAGTAGATTTTGGTTTCCAATTAATTTCTTTATTTAACGATACCATTTGATCCCTCACCTCAGTTACTTTTATAAACCAGGAATCTAGCGGATAATATAAGATAGGTTTGTCGGTACGCCAGCAATTAGGATAAGAGTGAACATATTTTTCAACTTTGAATGCTCGATTTTCTTTCTTTAACTGAATTGCAATTTCCACATCGGTGGATCGCTCTGGCACTTCTCCCTCTTGATAGTATTCGTTTTTTACAAAACGACCTCCAAGTAGCCCTACTTCTTTCCTGAAACGCCCTCTAAGATCGACAAGTGGAACTGTATTTCCATTTTCATCTAAAACCAGTAACGGTGGAACTTCTGGAGACGCTTCTTTGGCAACTTTAGCATCATCTGCACCAAAAGTTGGGGAGGTGTGAACAATTCCAGTACCATCTTCAGTAGTAACAAAATCCCCAGCAATAATTCGAAAAGCGTCTTCAGGATTGGTTAAAGGTAAGGGTGCTTCTGTCCAAAGCTGTTCGTATTTGATATGAAGTAATTCACTCCCTTTTAATTCTCTTTCAATACGGTAAGGAATATTTTTATCACTCGATTTATAGGTTGATAGCTCATCTTGTAGTATGAATTTTTTTCCAAGTTGTTTCAAGATTAATGCCTTTGCAAGCACAACACGGATTGGTTGATAGGTATATTGATTAAAAGTAGTAACGACTACATAATCAATATTTTTTCCAACTGTGAGTGCTGTATTAGATGGAAGTGTCCATGGTGTAGTAGTCCAGGCAAGAAAATACAATGGTATTTCACCTTTAAGAGCAGAAGGAAGACTAGATTCGAGTGCTTTAAACTGAGCAGTTATAGAGGTGTCCGTTACATCTTGATAGGTTCCAGGTTGATTTAGTTCATGCGAACTTAAACCTGTTCCAGCCATAGGCGAGTATGGTTGAATGGTATAACCTTTATAAAGAAGTCCTTTTTGATAAATTTGCTTGATTAGCCACCAAACAGTTTCCATATACTTTGAAGTATATGTAACATATGGGTCTTCCATATCAACCCAATAGCCAATTCGTTTTGTAAGTTTATTCCAAACATCTGTATAGCGCATTACAGCCTTTTTACAGGCTATATTATATTCTTCTACTGAAATAGTTTTTCCAATATCGTCTTTTGTAATACCTAATTCTTTTTCTACACCAAGTTCAACGGGAAGTCCATGGGTGTCCCACCCTGCTTTTCTGTTGACTTGAAATCCTTTTTGAGTTTTATAACGACAAAAAACATCTTTAATGGTACGTCCCATTACATGGTGAATACCTGGCATTCCATTCGCAGAGGGAGGACCCTCGTAAAAGACAAAATCAGGATTACCTTCCCTGTTTTTAACGCTTTTTAAAAAGGTATCATTTTCTTCCCAACAATCCGAAATTTCGGCAGCTATTTTTGGTAAGTTTAATCCTTTATATTCATTAAATTTCATCTCTTTGCTTTATTTTTTTAAGCTCATTCAAAGGTGTTACTTAAAACTATTTTTATAGTTAATACCATAAGGAAAGGGGCTTTATATTACTATGCCCTCTTTATTTTTGTGTTTCAATGCGAAAGTAATTAATTTTCAATAAAATAGTGAGGCAAACCTTTACGGATTAACTCAAGGAATACTTTTCTACTGAAAAGAAATATTGAGTCCAATTTTAATATTTCGACCAGGCGCTGAAATTCCAGAGGCAAAGGTTCGGTAGTGAACATCAAAAATATTATCTACACCAAGACGAAAATTGATATTTTCTTTAAGCTTATATTGAGTTAATAACGAAAGATCATTCCAAGAGGGTGTTCCAGAATAAAGCATTAAACTTTCTGATAATAATGGAGTTTCTTCAAGACCATCTTCTCCACCCAAGCTATAGTTTTCAGGGCTTTTATTACCACTAAATTGAAATCGAAGAGATGCATGCCAGGCTTCTTTCTTTAATATCAATAATAGATTTCCAAAAAGGGGAGAAATGGAGGGAAGTGGCCCGTATAATTGGTCTTTTATAGCCTTTATATATGATAAATTCCCTTGGGTTGAAATAGATTCTGTAAAGGAATAATAATAGTCCATTGATGCACCAAAAAGATACCTATTCCCTAAATTATTATTCGCAAAGGTCACTAATTCTTCTTCATTGTAAATGATGGTATTTAAATTCTCTGTTGTTTTGTCAGCAAAAATAACATACTTGTCTCGTCCAATATGACGTGAGATTAAGGTGCTAAATCCGCGAAGAGAAATATAATTTTTCGATTGTTTTAAGTAGTTTGTTAAACCAACTTCAAAATTATAAGCATATTCTGGATAAAGAAATGGATTTGGTACCACTAAAACTCCTCTACTCTCTCTTATTTTACCAATATCATCAATATTAGGATTTCTAAAACCATTTGAAAAAATGGCATTCCATTGTGTTTTTTTTGAGGGGCGGTAAGTAAGAGCAATTGTTTCCGTTAGTGCTTCAGAATTATTTATTACTGAAGAAAGGAACGCGTCAATATTATTCCACTCTTTCCAACTTGCATTTAAACCTGTAAAGGTAAGTCTTATCCCTGCATTTAATGTTAGTTGCTCATTGAAGTCCCAAATCCAGTTAATAAAAACCGCAAAACTCCTGTAGGAACTTCCTGCGCTTGGGTAGCGGGTTGGGATAGGTAAATTAGGATCATAGCCAATAATCTGATTTTCATCAAGAATCAAATCTTTTTTAAAGGCAAAAGAACTGACTCTATTATAGGTTCCCTCAAAGCCATAAGAAAAGGAATGATCTTCTTTGAAATCAAACTCAAAATCCCCATTCAAACTTAATACTTTTACTCCTTCTCGCTGATAATTTCTTGTTAGGCTTCCAAAGCTTCGATTAATTCTTGATTCTTCAATATCTTGATAAGCAAATACTATTTTTCCTGAGTTTAAGAAGCGTCGGTTTTTAAAAAATTTGTATTGTGGAGATATTAATATCCTTTTTTGAGGACCATAAAACCATTCTGCATATCGTAAACTTCCATTGCGTTCCTCTTGAAGTTTATCATATCTTGAAATGTCTGAAGAGTTTGAGTATTGAAAGTTAAAGATCAGCTGATTTTGCCCATTTAGTTGGAATAAAAGTTTTTGAAATAAATCAATCTGATTATATCCGGTATTTTTTTGAATCAAAGGATTCTCATTTTTTAATGGAGCAGGACTGAATCGAGACCTACTATTTTCTGAATAGAAATCAGTTAGGCCCCATTTTTTATACCCATGAGGTCTGTTTTTACCCATTCTTAGATCACCAAAATTTGAATAATTAACACTAGTGAGACTTGCCCATTTTTTAAAACTAACCTCAGTGGAAATTGAATTAATGGTGGCTTGGTCTGCAGATGAAAAATTACTAGAAAATTGAGAGATTACTTTCTTTTCACTGTTAATTAATGGATTGCGCGTGTAATAATGAATCACACCTCCCAATGCATCTGAACCATAACCCACAGAGGAAGATCCGAACACCACTTCAACACGTTCAACTATATTAGGGTTTACAGTAATGGCATTTTGTAAGTGACCACTTCTATAAATAGCGTTATTCATGCGAACACCATCAACAACTAATAACAGTCTATTAGCCTCAAACCCCCTTATTACAGGACTTCCCCCGCCACCCTGTGATTTTTGAATACGAACTCCAGGACTTAACCCCAATAGATCAGCGCCATTTGCAGGACGTTGTAATTTAATTTCATCGGATCCAATAATATTTACTTTTTCTGCAATTTTCTTTCGAGAAGTTGCTTTTCTTGCTACCGATAAAATGACCTCATCGAGCGTTTGTTCTTCTTCTTTCAAAAGAATTGTTATACCACTATCGAAGTGTTCTTGTAAAAGCTCTAAAGTATAGCTTTGGTATCCATAATATTGGATGTATAATTGATCGTTTTTGGAAAAAATAGAAAGGTCTGCTTTTCCATTTTCATTTGTTAAAGTGTATTTTTTTTTAGAGGATTCATATATTGATGCTCCCTCTATGGGATCATTTGAAGTTGCATTAAGTAATAGTAATTCCTGTCCAAGAACCCCAAAGGGCAGAATGAATACAAAAAACAAGCTAAAACTACTTAAAAACTTCATTCAATATTTCAGTTGATTTAGGAGGTTTGAATTGTTGTAAGTGCAGTTGAAAATAACGGACAACGTATTTTAATAAATCCGATTTTTCATCTTTTGAAAGTCTAATATTTTCAATAGCATCAAATTTCGCGCCAAATAAATTTATCCAATAATCTTTTAATTTTCCTTCAAGAAAATCAGGATGTGTCTTTGTAGATACCATACAACCAGTTTTCAAGTCAAAAAAGGGAGCATTTATTTTGGTTAAGTTTGGATAAAAACCAATAAATTTTGTTAAATCTATCATCATTTTAATATGAAAAAGTCCAACTTGGTCCTCTGTGTCCAACCATAGTAATCTTGTTTTTAAAAAATCATATAGACCAAGGTTAATCTCTTGCTCTTCTTTAACTACTTGACTAATTACTTCAGCTAAAAAAAACAAGAGTGATTTTTTTCTTAAATCAAAAGGAATTGATTGATAGGGGTAATGGAGTTTTGCTTCTCTTATATAACCTAAACGATCTTTGGAATTTTTAGGAACCTCTAACTCAAGAAGATTCAGTGGCTCAAATAAAGATCTAGAGATTCTTTTATTATTACGAGAAGACAGTATGCCTTTAAGCATATATGATTGAAAGCCATACTGTCTTGTGAAACAAGCTAAAATTAGACTTGAATCTCCATATTTTATGGTTGTAAGTGTAATGGCTTCAACAGAATATTGCACTTGTTTTTGTGTTAAACTACCCCTTGAGCAAGCATGGCATCGGCAACTTTTACAAAACCTGCAATATTGGCTCCTTTTACATAGTCTACATATCCATGTTTATCTTTCCCATATTCTAAACAAGATTCATGAATATCTACCATAATAGTTTGAAGACGTTGATCAACCTCTTCTCTAGTCCAGCTATAACGCAATGAATTTTGAGCCATTTCAAGACCTGAAACAGCAACTCCCCCTGCGTTAGAGGCTTTTCCTGGTGCAAATAATAGTTGATTTTTTTTAAATAATTCTATTGCTTCTGGAGTACATGGCATGTTAGCACCCTCGCCAACGCAAATACAACCATTATTTAATAAAATTTCAGCATCGTCACCGTTTAATTCATTTTGAGTAGCACAAGGAAGTGCAATATCACATGCTACCTTCCAGGGAGTTTCTTTTGCATGGAAAGTTGCTTTTGGGAATTTTTCTATAAATAAACTAATGCGGCCTCTTTTCACGTTTTTTAAGTCCATTATAAAGGCTAATTTTTCTTCATCAATTCCATCAGGATCGACTATGTAGCCGGAAGAGTCTGACAACGTAAGTACTTTAGCACCCAATTGAATACATTTTTCTGTTGCATATTGCGCAACATTTCCAGAGCCTGAAATAGTAATTTTTTTACCTTTCAAGCTATTTTTTTTATACATTAACATTTGCTCAGTAAAATAAACTACACCATAACCAGTCGCCTCAGGGCGAATTAATGATCCGCCAAAAGAAGCTCCTTTTCCAGTTAAAACCCCTGTAAATTCATTTTGCAGTCTTTTATATTGTCCAAATAAATAACCTATTTCTCTTCCTCCAACACCAATATCTCCTGCAGGAACGTCACGATTAGGACCAATATGACTGTAAAGTTCTGTCATAAAGCTTTGACAAAAACGCATAACCTCAGTATCTGATCTTCCTTTGGGATTAAAGTCTGAACCTCCTTTCCCCCCCCCCATAGGAAGCGTTGTCAAACTATTTTTAAATGTTTGTTCAAATGCCAAAAATTTCAAAACACTTAAATTTACACTAGGATGAAAACGCAAACCTCCCTTGTAAGGACCAATGGCAGAATTCATTTGTACTCTATATCCTCTATTTACTTGAATTTCTTCGTTATCATCAATCCAAGCAACGCGAAATGATAATACACGTTCGGGTTCAACCATTCTTAATAAAATATTTTGCCCATAGTAAATATCATGTTCAACAATATAAGGGATAACAGTTTCGGCAACCTCAGTTACTGCTTGCATAAACTCAGGTTCGTTTTTATTTTTGGCACTTACTTCTTCAAGAAATTGCTTCACAATCTTGTCCATAGAAAACTAGTTTAAGTCTATATAAAGATATTGTATTTTACAACACAAGCTTCTTTAAAAAAGAAAATCAACTAGATTTTCTACTTTAGAAAAGGCTTTAATTTTTATAGATTTAGGGGTTCTTCCAAGTTTAGAAAATTTTGACACCACAATTTGTTCAAAGCCTAATTTTTCAGCTTCTTGAATTCTTATTTCTGCTTTAGCAATAGGACGAATCTCTCCAGATAGACCAATTTCAGCAGCAAAACATATTTTTTGTAAAATAGGAATATCATGATAACTGGATAAAAGGGCAGCTACAACAGCCATATCTAAGGCAGGATCTTCAATCGTAATACCTCCTGTGATATTGATAAAAACATCTTTACTGCCAAGGGAAAAACCCGCTCTTTTTTCTAAAACAGCCAAAAGCATGTTTAAGCGTTTGGCATTAAACCCCGTACTACTTCTTTGTGGAGTTCCGTAAACCGCACTACTTACAAGGGCCTGAACTTCAATCATTAAAGGCCGAATACCCTCTACAGTTGCTGCTATTGCATGGCCACTTAAGGCTTCTTCTTTTTCAGAAATCAACACTTCGCTAGGATTGGTAACTTGGCGTAATCCTTGAGAAATCATTTCATAGATTCCAATTTCAGAAGTAGCTCCAAAACGATTTTTTTGTGCTCGAAGTATTCGATAAATATGATTTCTGTCTCCTTCAAATTGAAGAACCGTATCAACCATATGCTCTAAAATTTTAGGCCCAGCAATGTTTCCATCTTTGGTTATATGGCCAACTAAAATGACGGGTGTGTTAGTATTTTTTGCAAATTGAATTAATTCTCCCGCGGTTGCTCTAATTTGAGATACACTACCAGCACCACTTTCAATATGATTGCTGTGTAGGGTTTGAATAGAGTCCACAATCAAGAGGTCCGGTTTTATTTTTTGAATTTGCTGAAATATTTTTTGTGTTTCGGTTTGACTGAGCACAAAACAATTTTCTCCAGAGAGACCCATTCTGTCTGCACGAAGTTTGATTTGTTGTTGACTTTCCTCTCCAGAAATATAAAGTACATTAGTATTTAAACTAAGCGAGACTTGAAGCAGTAACGTTGATTTTCCAATACCAGGCTCTCCACCCAAAAGAATAACTGATCCAGGGACTAAACCCCCGCCCAATACTCGATTTAACTCTTCATCGTTAGTTTTTATTCTAGGAGCTTGAGTTACATCTATTGCATTTATTGGGATAGGTACTGTGTTTTGTTGTGAAGCATCTGTCACCCATTCTTTAGGAGTTTCTTTTTCGATAATTTCCTCTACCAAGGTATTCCAGGCTTTACAAGCATTACATTGTCCTTGCCATTGAGCATTTTGTGCTCCACAACTTTGGCAGAAAAAAGCTTTTTTTACTTTGGCCATAACTTATGAATAAACGTTTTTATTTGCGATTAACTAAAGGTAGTGCAAAAAAGGAAAGACTTCCAAAGACAATTATCATAAAGGTTTGTGCGGTCCAAGTGATCCACCCAAAAGCCAATCCCGATTCATTTGTAACACCAAATGTTGCAAGCATTAAAGCTACTGAAAAAGGATAAATTCCAATTCCACCATTAGAAGCAGAGATTGCTAAACCACCAATAGCAAAAGCAGGTAATAAAGCATTCAAGTCAAGTGTTGATGTTTCAGGTACAGTCCATTTCACAACATAAAACATCGCTATATACATTATCCAAATAAATAATGTATGTGCAATAAATGCCCCTTTATTAGGCATTTTTTTTAGGCTAAGAATTCCTTCAACCAATCCTTTCAAAATTTTTTTAATTTTCATAATTAAAGGATATTTCTCTTGTTTTAACAAAAAACGAATTATATAAATAACAGGAATTAAACCCCCAAAGAACCAATACAATAGTTTTGTCATCGAAACTTGTTTCTCTATTAAAAAACTCCAAATAAGTTCAAATTGTAGACTAAGTACCAGTAAAATTAGACTGATTAAGATAATCATGTCAACTAAACGCTCTGCAATTATAGTTCCAAATGTCTTTTCAAAAGGAATTTTTTCATAGGAACTGAGGGTGGTGGCTCTCAAAATTTCTCCTGAACGAGGGATTCCAAGATTGGCGATATAGCCAATTAATACAGAAAGGAAAGTATTTATAAACCTAGGTTTATAGCCCAGTGGTTCCAACATAAATTTCCAACGGTATGCACGTGAAAGATGGCTCAAAATTCCAAAAAAAACAGACAGAAATAAAAAGCGGTAATCTGCATTTTTTATATAAGTATAAATTAGTTTTCGCTCTTCATTTGAAGTTGCATTTACTGTTAGAAAGATAAAAAATAGACCAATACTTAGAGGCACTAAAATTTTTAAAACAGCTTTTAGTTTTTCCAAAATTTAATTTAGTTGGTTTGTAGTTTCGTTTGGAAAAATAAGATTGGGATTAAATTTTTTAGCAGCCTCAAACTCCATCTGAGCGTAACTTATAATTATTATAATATCCCCTTTTTGAACTTTTCTAGCCGCGGGGCCATTTAAAGTAACTTCTCCTGAGCCAGCTTCACCTTCAATTACATAAGTTTCTAGCCGCTCGCCATTATTAATATTTACAATTTGAACCTTCTCCCCTGGAATTATATTGGCAGCATCAATGAGATTTTTATCAAGCGTTATGCTCCCGATGTAATTAAGATCGGCATCGGTTACAGTAACACGGTGAATTTTAGACTTTAGCACTTCTATTAACATCCGGCAAAGGTATTATATTCTCCCTAATTTTAGGGTATCAATAAGCCTAGTTTTCCCAGCATTAACCGCCACAAATATTCGATAGGTATTTTGTTTTTTTAGACTTTTGACGGGTATTAGAGTTGTTTCTTCTGCCACGAAAAAATATTCCACCCTTAAAAAAGAATTTTTTTCTACACTTTTTTTAAAAAAATGGGTCATGTAGTTCACATCCCATTGATCACTATTTTCACCTATTTTTCGAAGGGTTTGAAATATGATAGGTGCTGTGTCACGTTCTCTTTTATTCAGAAGTTGATTGCGAGAGCTCATCGCAATACCATCGATTTCTCTAATAATCGGGCAACCTATAATTTCTATTCCAAGGTTTAATTGATCATTTAAGACTTTTATTATTTGCAATTGCTGAAAGTCTTTTTCACCAAAATAAGCTCTATCTGGCTTTAAATTCCGAAAAAGCGCCTCTATGATTGTGGCAACACCATTAAAGTGATTGTCTCTAAAAGCACCTTCCATGTGTACAGCAAGACTTCCAAAATTATATTTTTTAGCATTTATGGCTTTAGGATATAAGTCAGAGTCATCAGGGGTGTAAACGATAAGCTTTGTATTGTATGGAGTCAGTAATTCAAGGTCTTTTGCAGTATTTTTAGGATATTTGGTAAGATCGTTAGCATTATTAAATTGAGTAGGATTAATAAAAATACTTACTAAAACCCAATTATTATTTTCAGCAGCTTTTTGAACTAAAGAAAGGTGTCCTTTGTGCAATGCACCCATTGTGGGAACCAAACCTATACTACCTGTTTGCTTTTTTAAGAAGCTACGAAGCTCACTATGAGTAGTAAATACATACATTTAGTAAATTATTAACGTTGCTAAAGTAGTTAGTTTTTAAGTATGTGTGCATTAATTTTGTATTTTCGCATGACTTTTCCCATTGGAAATTATTTATATGAAAGACAAGAAAGTATTAATCATTTCATCTGAGGTAGTTCCTTACCTACCCCAAACCGATCAAGCACTGAATTCGTTTCAAATCCCCAAAAAGATTAATCAGAAAGGAGGCCAAACACGAATCTTTATGCCTCGTTATGGACTAATTAACGAAAGAAGGCACCAGTTACATGAAGTGATTCGTTTGTCTGGAATGAATTTAGTTATTAATGACATGGATATGCCATTGATAATTAAAGTTGCCTCTATTCCAAAAGAGCGTATGCAAGTTTACTTTATTGATAATGAAGAATATTTTAAGCGGCGTGCACTATTACATGATGCTGAAGGAAAATGCTTCAAAGACAATGATGAGCGCATGATTTTTTTTACTAAAGGTGTTGTAGAGACTGTTAAAAAACTAAACTGGTCTCCAGATATTATTCATTTACACGGTTGGTTTACTTCACTTTTCCCATTATATCTAAAAACTTATTATAAAGATGAACCTCTTTTTGCAGGAAGTAAAATTATAAGTTCTCTTTACGGGCCTGATTTCGAGGCTCCTTTTTCCAAAAAATTCCATGAAAAGGTTGCTTTTGATAAAATTGATCCAGAACATATTGAGGAATTAAAAAAGGCTAGCTATGAAGCACTTGCTTCTATAGCAATAAAATATTCTGACGGTGTTATAATGGCAGATGAAAAGATTCCTGACATGGTAGTTTCTGAAGTTAAAAATAGTAATAAACCTAATTTAGACTTTACTCAATCCAAAGATGAAAAGGTTTATATTGATTTTTATAGCCAAAAATTTTAAAAGTAAAAAACAATTAATGCGTCTCACAACAAATCTATTTGTAAGCCTAGTTTTTCTCCTACTTTATACTTCTTGCAATCAAGACTATACTCCAGTTGGAGAAAGTTTATTTCAGGATCAAACTATAAAATCGCTTAAAGAAGTTGTACCTGCTTTTACGTTTCAAAAAAAACTTAGAAAAGTTCAAACTAATGGCCTTCCTTTAGCCCAACTAGGTAAAATCAATCATCCTGTTTTTGGTTTGGCAGAGGCGAGTTTTGCTGCTCAACTAAACATTGGAAATAACCCATTTTTTGGAAATCACAGACAGCTTTTTGAAGATGAGCCTGACGAATCAGATCCAAATTTGATTCCAGAGAATGAAAGAGTAATATCAGTATACCTAGAGATTCCATTTTTTACCAATCAGCAAGATTCAGATTTCGATGGTGTAATAGATGATTTAGATGTTGACCCAAATGATCCAGAGAGTAATTCTGATGGAGATGAATTAACGGACCTTATTGAGTCTCAAGCAGGATTGAATCCGTTAAGTGAAGATAGTGATGGGGATGGAATTTTAGACCACAATGACAATGATAATTCAGGATATCAAATTGGAGATACTTCTTATGGAATTGATTCTATTTATGGAAATCGTGCGGCATCTTTTTCGTTAAAAGTATATGAACTTACGGCTTACCTTAACAGCTTAGATCCACTAGATAATTTTGAAACTAACCAAGCTTATTATTCTACTCAAGATTATTTTGAAGAAGGTTTTTATGACAGGGTTCTGTTTGATGATAAAATTCAATTGAATTTTGAGGAAACCCGTATCAATTTTGAAGAAGATGATCCTGATACAACTGATGTTGATGAATCTACTCAGGTTGAGACAAGAATCACCCCTCGTATTAAGGTTCCTTTAGATATATCATTCTTCCAAGAGAATCTTATTGACAAAGAAGGGACTGATGATCTTCTTACCCCTGATTCTTTTCAAGCAGCTATGCGAGGACTTATTATTCGTGCTGACGATTTTTCAGATGATTTATATATGCTTTTAGATATTCAGAATGCTGAAGTAAAAGTAACATATGAATATGATGTTTATCAAACTCAAGGAACCTTGAGTGATCTTAGTGACGACACTATTGAAGTGTCAGAAAAGGATTTTTCATTAATATTTAATGGTATTCGAATAAATACTTTAAAGAATACTCTTTTTGATGTAGCTATTCAAGAAAGAATCATGTCTTCTAACAATAATACACCCGTAGATAAAATTTACATTCAAAGTGGAAGTTTGATGGGAAAAGTCCGTCTTTTTTCTCAAGAAAATCAAAATGAAAACGAATTGCTAGAAGATTTAAGAAGCAAACCATGGTTAATCAACGAAGCTAATTTGATTTTTTATATCGATCCAACAACATCAAATATAGAAGAGTTATTAGCCCTTCGTTTATATCTTTTTAATTATAATTCTGGAGCACCACTTTCAGATTATATAAGTGATGGATCTATTTCTAATTTTGGGAGAAATGCTAATAAAAAAGTTTTTGGTGGTCTTTTAGAATTTGATGATGCAGATCTACCTTTTCGTTATAAGTTTAATATCACGGATCATATTTCTAATATTATTAGAAATGATTCCACCAATATTGATTTGGGATTGGTTGTTAATGCTGACATCAATAATCTAACCCCTTTAAAAGCAATTACTGAATTTTCAGAAGAAGATTTATTATACCCCTTAACAGCAACCCTTAACCCAATTGGAGCTATTTTGGTGGGGTCTCATCCCGATGAGCTTTTAGATGATAAAAGAGTTCGATTAGAAATCATTTATTCTTCTTACTAGGGCGCCTACATTGCAGTCCAAATTGTATGTCCAATAAGCACTACTATTATTCCTACTGTGCCTTGAAGTAAGGTGCCAACAGTATGGGTTCTATAGGCAGTTTTAACATCCATACCACTCATTTGTGATACTATCCAAAAATAAGAATCATTGGCATGTGATACTGTCATTGATCCAACACCTAAGGCCATAATGGCCCAAACTTTTCCCATTTCGCTATCTAAGCCTAAAACAGAAAGTAACGGAAATATAATGGATGAAGTTGTTATAATGGCAACAGTAGAGGAACCTTGAGCTGTTTTGAGTAAAGCGGCAATCATAAAAGGAATTAATATTCCAAACCCAGAAAAAGTTGAAACTTCAAGTGCATAATCTTCCAAAGGAATGGTCTGAATAACCCTTCCTAGTGCTCCTCCCATACCCGTTATAACCAGTATGGGAATAGCTTGTTTAAAGCCTTTTTTTATTACCGTATTAATGTTTTTTTTGGGTTGGTTAATTAGCAGTCTAAAGGCAAAAAGCAATCCTATTCCCAAAGCAGCTGAAGGCTTAGTCAGAAATATTAAATATTCTAGTCCAATAAAGCTGGGGAGTATTTTAAGTAAAGTACCAAGGCACATTAAACTAATTGGTATTAGTATAGGTAGTATTGCTTTGCTAAAGTTAGGTAGTTCAATTATTTTTTCTGTATGTGGATTTTTCGATGATTCATTTGACTCTATGTATTTGTTTTTTTTAATGAGATAATTCCCATACCAGCCTCCAACAAAAATCAATATAAGTGCAATTGATCCACCTACTCCAATAAGTAGGATAAGGTTTTCTAAATTAAGATTAGCAGCTGCAGCAAGAGGCCCTGGTGTTGGTGGAACAAGAACGTGAGGAGCAAATAACCCTGTTGACAACGCAACGGTGAGTCCCACCATAGGTGTTTTAGTTTGATAAGAAAGAGTTTTGTTAAGTTGTGATAAAATCACAAAAGCCGCATCACAGAAAACAGGAATTGAAACTAAGTAACCAATACAACTTACGGCATATGGAAGGGGTAATTTTTGTAATGACTTTATAATTCCTTTTGCAAGTGAAAGGGTTCCATTTGATTGCTCTAAAGCAGTTCCTATTATCGTTCCAAAAAGTATTAGTAAACCTATATTCTTAATTATTTTGAAAAATCCTTTAAAAATCAGTCCTGTTGCATCAAGTGGTCCTATTCCCAAAAGAATTGATAATATGATTGCTGCAATTAGTAAGACAATAAAGGGATGAAGCTTAGTAAAGGAGGTGCCTAGAATAATCCAAACAATTACAATGAAAATACTAAGGAGAGAAAACATCATAACATTTAGTTTCTTTTATAATCGTTAAGCACTTTTTCTAATGAAACATTTAAATTTTCAGTTGCTTGTTGCATTGCATTTTCAATGGACATATTTTCAGGCTTAGTTTCATAAACCTTCAGCTGTGGAAATCCTGACACTTTCATAAGACTAGCTTTTCCAGTAAAAAGTAAGGTGGGTATATTGTGTTTTTTTGTGAGTTGCACAATTTTATAGGGTAATTTTCCATAAGTACTTTGAATGTCAAAGTTTCCTTCTCCTGTAAGAACTAAATCCATTTTTTTTAGAATGCTTTTTAGGTTTGTTTGCTTTGCTAATAATTCAAAACCCTCTTCTAATTTTGCATCAAAAACTCCAAATAAGCCAGCACTAACCCCACCTGCTGCACCACCGCCCGAAATTAGATCTATTTTTTTTCCAAACTGGCGCTCTACAACATCAGTGAAATTTCTCCCCCCACTTTCTAATTGATTAATCATCTCTGGCGAGGCACCTTTTTGTTTTGCGTAAGTATGAGCAGAACCATTTCTTCCAAGTAAAGAATTTTGAACATCACACGCGATAATGAATTTTGTTTCATAAACTCTAGGATCCATTTTGGAAAGGTCTATACTTTCTATGTTAATTAAATTTTCTCCATTTGGAAAAACCTCTTTTCCCTTTGAATCAATCAATTTTCCACCTAGCGAATTTATAATACCTGTTCCTAAATCATGCGTAGCACTCCCTCCAATGCCCAGGTAAATCGTTGAACACCCTCTACTTAGAGCATCAACAATAACTTTTCCAGTACCTATAGTTGACGTCTTTAACGGATTTCTATCCGTCTTTTTGATTTTTGTTAGTCCAGAGGTTTTTGATAATTCTATCCAGGCACTATTTTCTTTTTTAAACAGAAAATATGATGCTTTTATGAATTTACCCAACGCATCCTGAGCTTCACAATTAATCAAAGTTCCCGAAGCATGATCCTCCAATACATTTAATGCACCTTCTCCACCATCAGAAAATGGCATAATATGAGAAATGCTTTTTGGGAAAATTTGAGTTACTTTTTCCTCCATTATTTTGGCAACTTCTCTCGCTGTTAAGCTTCCTTTAAAAGAATCTGGAATAATGAGTATGTTCAATATTTTTATTTTTATGTAAGGTAGTAAATCGAGTGTTTTATTAAAGATCTTGTTTTTGATGAATGTGTTCCATGATCTTCTTGGCATGGTCTCGAGAATTTTCAATAAACCATTTATTGGTTTTGTAACCACCACAAACTACCCCAGCTAAATATACCCCCTTAGTATTTGATTCCATACTTTTTTTTGAGTATTTGGGTGTTTTAAAAGCATCTTCTTCAAAGCTTACATTTAAGTTTTCTAGTAGTTCGAAGTTTGGCTGATAGCCAGTCATTGCTAATACAAAATCATTGGGAATTTTATGTGTCTTTTTAGGATCTTTAAATTCAACAGATGTTGGACTAATCTCCGTAATATCAGCTTCAAAATACGCCTTAATACTTCCTTCTTTGATTCTATTAATAATATCAGGGCGTGCCCAATATTTAACATTTTCACCTACTGTTTTTTCACGAATAATCATGGTAACACTTTTTGCTCCTTTTCTGTAAGTTTCTAAAGCTGCGTCAACAGCTGAATTTGCTCCACCAATTACAGCAACATCCATTGCAAAATAAGGATGAGGCTCCTTGTAATAGTGGCGAACCTTATCAAGATTTTCTCCTGGTACATTAAGTAAAAATGGGCGGTCATAAAATCCAGAAGCAACGATGATGTTTTTTGATTTATAATGACCTTTTGAAGTTGTTACCTTAAAACATGTAGGATTAGTTTCTACATTTTCTATTGCTTCATATAGATTTATATTTAGCCTCCAGTGTGAGGTCACTCTTCTGTAATATTCTAATGCCTCAGCGCGAGTTGGTTTTGGATTATGAGATATGAAGGGAATATCACCAATTTCAAGTTTGTCGGACGTTGAAAAAAAGGTCATGTTTAAAGGGTAATGGTATAATGAGTTTACCAAAGTTCCTTTATCAAATATTGTATATTTTAAGCCTTTTTTTTGAGCCTCTACACCACAAGCAAGTCCTATAGGTCCTGCTCCAATAATAATTACATCTTGCATTTTACTAAATTACAAATACTCAGCTTAATTATAATATATTTTAATAATCTATAAATAAATCATTATTAATAATATTTACTTATAATAGTTAATAATTAAAAGATTTAAAAAGGCTTTTATAGCCTATGTTATAATTATTAATTATGGTAAAATTAATTATGATAGAGAAATCCTTTGTTTTAATAATAATGTGAGAGTGCATATCAATAGATAGGTTGTCATTACTCTGTTTCCATATATATATGCAATTGTAATCGAAGTAGCAAGCCACCAAATTGGGAATAAAAAGACACCCAATACATATTTTAAAGAGCTAACAAACACGATATCCTCAATTTTCCCAATTATTTTTCTACTAATCCAAAGGGGAATAATATTGGGTAAACTTAGCAAGAAGATTAAAACTTTTCTTGTCTTGCTCTTTTGTTTGATTTCAGGCATTTTATTATAGTTGTTTTGCAAGGCCGATTTAAGTGTTTTGAAATCCACCTGAGTTGTATGTCTATTTATTTTTTTCTTTTGAATAGAGTAATTTTCGTTATTATCTGGGAGCCAAAGACAAGCTTTCATTCTATTTTGAAGTTCTAGTTTAAGGATGTTTATATTTTCTACATCATTTAATTTTAGATCAATAAAACCAGAAACTTCAATGGGTTGACCGTAAACTAAATGTAGTGTGCATTGGGGTTGTTGATGGTGACCATAATTTATACCTACAGGCTGTAAATAAATATTCTTTCCTGGATTTTCTTGGGCCGCTTTAAAGGCAAGGCGACTACTTCCTTTTGATAGATTCTGGAGATAGTATTCATTGTGATGACGACCCTCTGAAAACATTAACATAAACTTTCCAAGTCCTAGTAAATTATAGCATTTGGCGAAGATTTCATCATTTTTCTTTAAATTACTATAGCCATTTCTTATTCGGTAAACAGGAAGCATATAAAAAGCATCTAAAAACCATTGAAACGGTCCACCAAAAATATCACTTCTAGTGAGAGATGTTATTTTACCTTTGGTTAGTGATGCTAGGACAAGCGGGTCAAGTAATGCGCCTTGGTGATTAGGAGAAAAAATAAC
>CAJQQG010000050.1 GCA_905480425.1 uncultured Flavobacteriaceae bacterium
AGTGGCATAATACATCTAAAAAGTGGGTCATTATTGGGGTTATGTCTCCAAACAATATTTCTCAGAACCAGATAGATTTACTTTGTGAAGATCCTACAGTTGTCGTTTTTACAGAAACAACTTCAAATATAACTCATTCAAGATCTATCAATTCTATTGATAAACTCATGGCCCCCTTAGAGTTAAGCGAAACCCAAATGAATAAAACACTTCAGCCTGAAGTCGTTCTAACTTTTGGAGGAATGGTAGTTTCAAAGAAAATCAAATCCTTTTTACGAAACAATCCCCCAAAACATCATTGGCATGTTGATCAAAAGAAAGCATATAACACATATTATAGATTAGATCGACATTTAGAAGTCCCTCCGTCTATATTTTTGGAACATTTATATAAAGATGTTTCGATTCCAAATCATACAGACTATCAAGAATCTGTATTAAATATATTTGAAAATTTCAAGCGCAAAGGAGACATATATTTAGACACCCTTGCTTTTTCAGATTTGAATGCTTTTGACTATATATCAAAAACACTTCCCGAAGGAATACATCTTCAAATTGCAAATAGTTCTTCCATTCGTTATGCACAGTTAATGGACTGGCCTAACCGTACTTCTTTTTTTTGTAATCGAGGAACAAGTGGAATTGATGGAAGCACTTCAACAGCGATTGGAGCCGCTTTAATTTCTAAAGCTCCTACCATTTTAATTACAGGAGATTTAAGTTTTTTATATGATATTAATGGATTATGGAATGATAACATTCCCTCTAATTTTAAAATCATATTAATCAATAATAATGGTGGAGGAATTTTCAGAATATTACCAGGGGAAAAAGACAGCCCCAAACACGATAAATATTTTGAAACTATTCATTCACGTGATGCTAAATATTTAGCAAAAATATTTGGTTTTTCTTATCAAAAAGCTTCTTCAAAATGGCAATTTAAAAGAAGATTAGCTAAGTTTTATAAAGTAAATAAAACACCACAACTATTGGAAATTAATACTCCACGAACACTTAATGATAAGGTTTTACTTGATTATTTTGAAGCAATGGCTACAAATACTATAATTTTAAAAAAAAATAAATAAATGAGAACTTGGAAATCATTAGCAACTTATAGCGATATTCTTTTTGAATTCTGTGAAGGTGTTGCAAAAATCACAATAAATAGGCCTGATGTATATAATGCATTTCGTCCAGAAACCAACATCCAAATGCTTAAGGCTATGGAGGTTTGTAGAGAAGACAACGACATCGATGTAGTTGTTTTTACAGGTATTGGTGATAAAGCATTTTGTAGTGGTGGTGATCAAAATGTAAAAGGAGTAGGAGGCTATGTTGGAGAAGATGGTGTTCCACGATTGAATATATTAGATCTTCATAAACGTATTCGAGAACTGCCTAAACCTGTTATAGCTATGGTTAACGGATATGCTATTGGTGGAGGTCACGTTTTGCATGTAGTATGCGATTTAACGATAGCGAGTGAAAATGCGCTTTTTGGACAAACAGGACCTAAGGTTGGTAGTTTTGATGGTGGTTTTGGTTCTTCTTATTTAGCGCGTCATGTCGGTCAAAAGAAAGCTCGTGAGATTTGGTTTTTATGTCAACAATATTCCGCTCAAGAAGCCTTTGATATGGGAATGGTGAATAAAGTAGTTTCTTTAGACCAACTAGAGGATACTGTAATGGAATGGTGTGGTATTATGCAACAAAGTAGTCCATTGGCATTGCGCATGATCAAGCGATCATTAAATGCAGAGTTAGACGGACAACATGGATTAATGCAATTAGCTGGAGATGCTACCTTAATGTATTATTTAATGGAAGAAGCCCAAGAAGGTAAGAAGGCCTTTTTAGAGAAACGAGCACCAAACTTTAAGAAGTATCCCAAATTCCCATAATTTTAGGTATGCAACAAATTAAAATCTGGCTGAGTGCAGCACGTATAAGGACGCTTCCATTATCTGTTTCAGGAATTCTGGTGGGAAACGCATTTTGTTTAAATCAGCCTAATTTTTCTTGGAGTTTATTTATTTTAATGTTGTTAACTGCAATTTCTTTTCAGATTATTTCCAATTTCGCAAATGACTATGGCGATGGAATTAAAGGTACGGATAATGAAAACCGTATTGGACCCAAACGTGTCCTTCAGCAAGGCCTTTTGAGCAGAGAAGTTTTAAAAAATGGGATTATAATAATGTCTATAGTTGCTTTAGTTTTAGCTTTTATTCTAATTTCTTTGGCCTTTGGAAGTCAATCTTTATTTTACGGAGCTGTTTTTTTAGGCTTAGCAGTTTTAAGTGTTTGGGCGGCAATTTCATACACAACAGGAGATAAGGCTTATGGTTATAAAGGTTTGGGGGACCTTTTTGTCTTATTATTTTTTGGAGGGGTAAGTGTCTTAGGGTCTTATTTCGTTCAATTAAAAACATTTTCCTTGCCGGTTATACTTTTAGCATTGGCAATTGGACTTTTATGTGTGGGCGTTTTGAATTTAAATAATATGAGAGACCAAATAAATGACGAAGCAATGGGTAAAAAAACGATGGTTGTTTTTTTAGGGGCTAAAGGCGCTAAACTATATCATCTGATTTTGATGAGTATCGCTATGCTTGTTATTGGCTGGGTATTTCTTTTCGAATCCTATACTTTTTTTTGGATTCCTTTTCTCGCTTTAATCCCCTTGTTTTTGCATTTAATAACGGTAATTAAAAATTCCGATCCAAAACAGTTAGATCCTGAATTAAAGAAAGTAGCGCTGTCTACTTTTCTGTTGTCTGTTCTAATTTTTATTACCCTTTACATAGGATGATTAAAGCTAGATTTATTAAGCACACTCTTGTTTTCAAACGCCCTAGTGCTACATCCAGAGGTGTTTTAACTACTAAGGATAGTTGGTTTCTAATTCTTACAGAAAAGGATAAAAGTGGTATAGGTGAATGTAGTATCTTGAAAGGATTGAGTCATGATGATCAGCCTGATTTTGAGGCGACATTAGAGCTCTTTTGTAATCAAATCAACACAGGGCAAGCTTTATTGGACTTAACTCCCTGGCCTGCCATCAAAATGGGCTACGAAACCGCTCTTTTATCTATAAAAAGTTTTACACCCTACACTTTATTTCCATCACTTTACACTGAAGCTAAGGATAGTATATCGATTAATGGCCTTGTATGGATGGGTTCTTTTGATTATATGAAAGCGCAGATAGACAGTCTGTTAGTTCGCGAATTTGACTGTATTAAAATTAAAATAGGTGCTATAGATTTTAACGAAGAGTTGCGATTGCTTGCGCAGCTACGAAATCGATATGACGCAAAAACAATTAGAATTAGAGTTGATGCTAATGGAGCATTTGCTCCTGAAAACGCACTAAATAAATTAGATCAATTAAATACGTATGAAATTGATTCAATAGAGCAGCCCATTGCAATCAATCAATGGGAGCATATGTCTACTTTGTGCAAAAAAAGTCCAATTCCAATAGCTTTAGATGAAGAGTTAATTGGTGTGTTTGATCCTGAAATCCAATCAGAGCTTCTTACTCAAATCAAACCACATTATCTTATTTTTAAGCCCAGTTTATTGGGAGGCTTTTCCAATACTCAAAAATGGATTGATTTGGCAAAAAAGCACAATATAGCCTGGTGGGTAACCAGTGCATTAGAGAGCAATGTTGGATTGAATGCTATTGCTCAATGGACCTATTCTAAAAACCCATTTATGCCGCAAGGTTTAGGAACTGGTTCTTTATTTTTAAATAATATTGATTCTCCTCTGGTCATTAAAAAAGGTTGTTTATGGAATGATAATGCTATAACTTGGGGGAAAATTTTTTAAACTATGTTTTTAGAGCAAGTTGACATTAATAGGAATCCTTTCTGGAAGTATTTACTCGGTTCTTTTGTTATTATAATTTTTAGTGCGATTGGCCAATTACCACTTACCTATGCATTAGTTGAATCAGGTCCTGCAATTCCTGGAACTAATCCCATGGATATGTTACGAAATTTAGATAAAAACTTACAGTTGTTTTTACTTTTGATTCCATTTATTGTTGGCCTTTTGGGATTTTGGCTTGTTATTAAAAAATTAAATGAACGAACATTGTTGAGTGTTACTACTAGTCGATCAAAGATCGATTGGTCAAGAGTGTTTTATTCTTTTATCTTGTGGGGATCGGTAAGTGTTGTATTGATTGTTGGAGATTATTTTATTTCTCCTGATTCTTATGAGTGGAACTTTAATTTCAAGTCTTTTGCTGTACTTTTTATTATTGCAGTGGCTTTGATTCCTATTCAAACCAGCCTGGAAGAATATATATTTAGAGGCTATTTAATGCAGGGTTTTGCAGGGATGTTTAAGAACCGATGGGCACCTTTATTGGTGACTTCTATTATTTTTGGCTGCCTACATTTATTTAACCCTGAAGTTGAAAAATTAGGGTATGGCATCATGGTTTATTATATCGGTACAGGTCTTTTTTTAGGAATTTTAACCCTTATGGATGATGGAATTGAATTAGCTCTTGGGTTTCATGCAGCGAATAATTTATTTACAGCTCTGCTGGTTACTTCTTCATGGACAGCTTTTCAGACAGAGTCTATTTTAATTGATATTTCTGAACCTTCCCTAGGGTTAGAGTTAGTAGTTTCTTTAGTAATACTTTATCCAATTTTTCTATTTATCATGAGCAAAAAATACGGCTGGTCACAATGGATAGCCAAACTAACTTCTAAGATATAAAGATGCAAATACCCAATTATACCAAAATACATAATCGTTTTTTACTCAATGGCTATTATTATGATAACAAAGGACTAAAAGAGGTTGCTTATAGTTTTATTAAAGAAGGCGATTTGTTTGAGCGTTATATGGGAGATTTTTTATTGGATTGGTTGGATCATAATGAGACCATTTATCTTGAAACTTCAGGTACAAC
>CAJQQG010000051.1 GCA_905480425.1 uncultured Flavobacteriaceae bacterium
TCTTTTTTGGGAAGCCTCAGGATTGATTTGTGTTTTGTAAAAATCATATACAATATAGGAAGACCCCCAGTTTAATTGTGTTGAAATAGTACTCATATAGGCAGAAATTAAGGAGGCTAAAACCAGTCCAAGTAATCCCGTTGGAAGCTTTGTAAGCATTGCAGGATATGCTAAATCGTGGCCTAATTTGTCTGCGGTAATATTTGGAAAAGCTGTTTGAAGACTCGCTAAATCAGGAAATACAACCAGAGATGCTAAAGCCACTAAAATCCATGGCCAAGGGCGAAGGGCATAATGCATTATATTAAAGAAAAATGTGGCTCCAATGGCATGGTTTTCATCTTTCGCAGCAAGCATTCGCTGGGCAATATATCCTCCTCCTCCAGGTTCTGCTCCAGGATACCAAGAACTCCACCATTGAACGGCAAGAGGAATAATAAGAAGCGTAATAACCGCTTCCTTATTTCCAAAATCAGGTAAAATAGATATTTTTCCAGCCACATTTTCATTGGCAAGTAAGGCTTGTATCCCACCAACTTCCGGAAGGTTTACTAAATAATAAGCAGCTCCTATTGCACCTCCCATGGCTACAAAAAATAAAATAACATCGGTATAAACAACCCCTTTAAAGCCCCCGATAGCACTGAAAATAACGGTTACTGTGCCTGCTGTTAAAACGGTTTGCCAGGGGTCTAAACCCAACATAATTCCGCCTATTTTAATGGCTGCTAAGGTTACTGCAGACATAGTGATTACGTTAAAAACAACCCCTAAATAAATGGAACGAAATTGACGTAAAAAACGAGCGGGCTTTCCTCCATAGCGGAGTTCATAAAACTCTAAATCTGTATTAACATTTGATTTTCGCCATAACTTGGCATATACAAAAACCGTTAAAAGACCGGTAATTAAAAAGGCCCACCAAACCCAGTTTCCTGATACTCCATTGGTTCTAACAATGTCCGTGACTAGATTGGGGGTATCTGTAGAAAATGTTGTGGCAACCATAGAAAGTCCCAACAACCACCAGGGCATAGTTCTGCCGGATAAGAAAAAGTCATTAGCGCTTTTACCAGATGTTTTGGAAACATAAATTCCTATACCTAGTGTAATAGCAAAAAAAGAAAAAATAATGACCCAGTCAATGGTGGCAATTTGCATAATTCTAATTTATTAAGTTTAAATATAACCTTGTTTAAAAAACAAATATGCATTAAATTGTTGTTAAATCCTTTGAGATTATGATGAAATCCACTTAGGTTTGCTCGATAGTAGTACATTAGTGTTATGTTAAAAATTAAACAACTTTTATTTTTAAGTGTCTTAACTATATATTCCCAATCCATTTGGGGACAGTTAGTTGTTGATTCAAGAAAAGCACCAAAAGTTGTCATTCCTCCTCCAGAAAATAAAGGCCCTAGCTTATTACTGCCTAAAAAAAAGAAAGCATTTCTTTCTGAAGATTTTTTTAACCCCAGTATTGAATTTAAAGATCCTAAAAAAGATCTTATTAATCCACCCATTAATTTTGGAAGTGGTGAACAGTTTTTAGATCCTGGAAAAAAATATTTAAATAGATTAAATAGAGGCCGTGAAAAAGAAAAAAATCCAAATCAATTTAAAACTGATCAATACTTAGGAGACTTCAAAAACAATGGGCGGTATGTTCAAATTGCGGTTAGAGATCACGAATCACCAGATGGTGATTTAATTAGAATCCTTTTAAATGGAAAAGAGGTAGTGCCACGAATTATGCTTTTTGAGCGCTTTCAAAGCATTGCTATTGATCTAGTGATGGGTTTCAATAAGATAGATTTTGTAGCGCTAAACCAGGGAACTTCTGGTCCAAATACTGCTGAAGTACGCGTTTTTGATGATGAAGGAAAACTAGTAGGCGCAAACCGCTGGAATTTAGCAACAGGTGTAAAAGCTACCTATATTATTGTTAAAGAAAAATAAGCTTTACGATTCGTAAATTTCTAGCATTCCTTTAATAAAAACGTCAACCTCTTCCAGGGTCCCTGTACTAACTCTACACCAATCATAAAAAGGGGGGAAAGGACGACCAATACGGACTCCTTTTGTCAGCATTGCTGGCCCTAATTCTCTAATATCTTTTTTGGCGTGAAAAAATATAAAATTAGTATGCGACTCAACATACTTTAAGTTTAAATAGTCCAGAAGTTTATAGATACGTTTTTTAGCTTCTCTGTTTTTTGCTAAAGAAAACTGATAAAAGGCATCATCTAGAAGTGCTTCTTTGGCAGCTTCTACTGCCAAAACATTACTCATTGCCACTACATTTTTTCGGATTTTTGCGGCAATTTCAGGTTTAGCAATCAAATAACCAATACGTAAGCCGGCCATTCCATATACTTTAGAAAACGTTTTAGAGACAATCACATTATCACCCCGTTTTACTGATTCTATCATACTGGGATAATTTGGGGTTTCTATAAAATCGTAGTAAGCCTCATCGGAAAAAACAATAGCTTTTTTACTAGCTGAATCACAAAAATCTATTAGTTTTTTAGCAGGAACTAAAGTGCCTGTTGGATTGTTTGGATTGCATAAAAAAATCAACTTCGTTTTTGAAGAAATACGTTTTTCCATTTCATCTACATCATACCCTTTATCTGCTCCAACGGGAACCCAATTAATGGATGCTCCCCACTGCTCAGCATAAGTCATCATGGCTAAAAAAGTAGGTTGTCCTGAAATTATTTCTCCTCCATTTGAGGCAAAAGTTAGGCCTGTAATTCGTAAGCCTTCCGTTGAGCCTCCTGTGATAATGATAGATTCTGGAGAAACGCCATGTTTTATTGCAAGCTGTTCTGCTAAATTATCTGAATAAGCGTAAGGATAGCGGCAACCATGAATAAAAGAACTTTTAATTCGTTCTTGAACACGATTGGAAGGGCCATAAGGATTTTCATTTGAGCTTAACCGAATAACAGGGTCTAAACTTCTTGGTTGAAAATCATTTTTTTCTTGTGCACTGAGTATGCTTGGTGGAGCTAACAATAAGCCTCCAATACCAAGGGAAGAACGCAGCCAATCTCTACGTGTATGCATGATAAGTTCTTTTTTATAAAGTTTGGGCTTTTTAATTAGAAAACAAAATTTAATCCCTATTTTTCCCTAATGGACCTATGGATTTCAACTCTTGAAACAATCTTACAAAACCTCATTCGACCCTTAGAATGGGCCATGCTTTTTACCGTAATTGGTGGTGGCCTTTATTTGTGTTTTCACAGTAAGGGATATCCACTTTTAAAAATAAAAACTGCTTTTGGTTTACTCCTTTCAAAAGAAAAAAACAAAGGCATTTCTCGCTTTCAAGCTCTATCTGCTGTACTGGCAGCAACTGTAGGTTTGGGGAATATTTCAGGTGTTGCCATTGCTATTCACTTAGGGGGACCTGGCGTGCTGGTGTGGATGTGGGTTACTGCAGCCATTGGAATGATTATAAAGTTTTATTCTTGCACCTTGGCCGTTCAACTAAGAGAAATCGATGCTGAAGGTGATCCGCTTGGAGGACCGATGTATTACATGTCCTTAGGCATCAAAAAATGGGGAAAACCTCTGGCCGTTTGGTTTTCATTAGCAGGGCTTTTCGGAGTTCTTCCTGCTTTTACTGCCAACCAACTCACCTTAACCTTTATGAATGTGGTTCAACCCGATCAATTTATTGCTCTTGGAGATTTTCAATGGAGATTTATTGTGGGTATTATTCTGTCCATTGCCAGTGCTTTTGTGATTTTTGGAGGACTAAAAACTATTGTAAAGGTTACCTCAAGCCTTGTTCCTGCGATGGTAGGGCTTTATTTTTTTATTGGAATTTATATACTTGCAGTAAATATAGAAGGAGTTATCCCAGCTTTTCGTTTAATTTTCTCTGAAGCTTTTAATTTTAAAACCATAGTGACCGGTGGTTTTTGGGGCCTTGTAATTTTAGGGGTTAGAAGGGCGGTGTTTTCAAATGAAAGTGGAGTTGGGAATGCTCCCATGTACCACGGGCAATCTCAAAGTAAAAAAGGGACAGACGAAGGTCTTGTTGCCATGTTAGGGCCTTTATTAGACACTGTTTTAGTTTGCACTATTACGGGTCTTATTGTAATTATAAGCGGTGCCTATCTAGTTGAAAATTTAAATGGAATTGTATTAACCCTAGAGGCCTTTCGAAGATTATTCTTTGGCTTTGGTGATGTATTATTACTCCTAATGGTTTTCATTTTTGGAATTTCTACCTTATTTACATATTCCTATTATGGGGTAAAATGCTTTGGGTATCTTACTAATAATCGATGGGCTAACTATTATAATTATTTTTATATAGGTAGTATTATTTTCTCTGCACTTGTGACGGTTGAAGTTGTTATTGGCATTATTGATTTAGCTTTTGCATTGATGTGCATTCCCAATATGATTGCCATTTTATATCTTTCAAAACATGTGAAAAAAGAAATGCGCGAGCGCAAATGGATAGCTTAGCTCCGGCTAAATCTATAATAAAACAGCTATAATTATATAAAGTGTAGCCGTTTTTGATTTATAACTTAGCTTAGCCATTCGCCGTATTGTGATTTTCATCTCAATCCATCGATATCATACCTTGATACAAAATTCCAAATAAGTTCAGACGTACTCTGACCTTGATAAGCTGCTCTAAACCATTCATGGTCTCCTCCAATGTATTTGTAATGCTCAACAGAAACTGAATTATCCCCTTGGCCATAAACATAATGCTCAATTGTCATTCCTCCACTATTGACGCTACTTACATTTGGGTTTGTGGTCGTGTTATTGAAATTAATCCAATGGTCTAAAGTATTTTGTGCTGAGTTCCATCCAAAGCTCCCGTTATAAGGAAGAATGTCATCAGAGGTTCCATGCAAATGTAATATAGGCATTGGATGACTTGTGTCCCCAGTACAATCTAACATTCCTCCAGAAACAGATGCTACTGCCGCAATTAACTCACTTTTGTAATTCGCAAGGCCATATGCCATCATACTACCATTTGAATATCCCGCGGCATAAATTCTCTTCATATCGACATTAAACTGAGATGAAATCTCATTAATCATAGACTCGACAAATCCAAAATCATCAGCATCACTTTTGTTATCTCCTCCCGTTGGACATGCATTCCAATGGGGATAACCGTTTAAATAACTACCTTGTGGATAAGCCAGGATAAAGGTGTCAGATTCTGCCAATGAACGCATATCAGCTTCTATCATGTATTCACTTGCACTTCCTCCAAAACCATGAAAATTTAACATTAGTGGAGCAGAAGTTTTTCCATCATAAGAATCAGGTATATACAGTAGATATTCTCTATTGATACCATCATAGGGTATTGTTTGAGCATTTGTATTTGAATAACCTAATTCTGAATTATTATTAGCATCATTCTTAACACATCCTGTTACAATTAAAAATACGGTAACATAACATAATTGTTTTAGTCTCTTCATAAAGTTTGTGTTCCGAATATATAAAAAGAACTTCTTCTAATTACAATTAGAGCAGACTTAGGTTTTGTTGGCATTAGAGCAATTGAATTCAAGGTCTCTATAAATTCCCTTCAAGAGAATTATAAGTTCGATATATCAATGGCGTTCTCTATTAAATTTATTCTTCCCCCAAAGGTGGTGGTCCAGACGGAAGTAGTCCTTGGTATTGATAGTCCCCTTTTCTTGTTTTAAATTCCTCTTTTACTGACTCAAGAAGTGCTTTGTCAGTAAATAAATCTACCATGGTCATACTCAGTGCTTTTGCAGCATAAACCATCCCTTTGTGTCCAATAGACATTCCGCCACAAGCCACTACTGCCCATGAATGCCATGGAGTTCCTTTTGGAGCTGTTGTAACACCTAAGCGAACAACAGGCACCAGAAAACTTACGTCTCCTACATCCGTTGAACCTCCCATTGGATGTTCTGCTGTTTCTTTTAATGGATTAATTGAACCGTCTATTCCTATAGTCGGTTTAAAGGTAGCTTCTTGAATTTTATAGGCAAAATTTTGTTCCTCATCAGTGTAACTTATCTCACCTAGTTGCTCTAGATTTTTTTGAATCGCAGCACCACCAGCCCTATTTGGTAGAATTTCATGAATTCCAGAAATCAAATTTACTTTATAGTCCACATTTGCTAAGATAGCTGCTCCTTCTGCCATTTTTTTTACCTGCTGGTAAACTTCATTCATTCCGTCTCTCTTTGTATCTCGAACACGAACCCATAAACGAGAATAATCAGGAACCACATTTACAACTTGTCCTCCATCTTGAATATGATAATGAATTCTGACGGTAGGTTTTACATGTTCTCTATAAGAGTTAATCCCATGGGTATATAACTCAAGTGCATCCGAAGCGCTGCGACCATTCCATGGGTCCGCTGAAGCATGGGCTGCTTGACCAAAAAACTCAACTTTAAAATCTACTAATGCAAGAGAACTTTGCACATCTGCTTCAGTTTGATCTGCAGGATGCCAGTCTACACAGGCGTCCAAATCATCGAATAATCCTGCTCTTGCCATCCATAATTTACCAAAGAATTTTTCTTCAGCAGGAGTCCCAAAAAACTTCACAGTACCTTTTAATTTTCCTGTAGCAATTAAATTTTTTATAGCTACAGCAGCCCCTAAGCTAGCCGTACCAAAAAGGTTGTGGCCACAACCATGACCAGCAGCTCCTTTATCTAAAGGTGTCTTTTCTGGAGTTGCTTTTTGAGAAAGACCTGGCAGGGCGTCAAACTCTCCCAAAATACCAATCACTGGTTTTCCAGAGCCGTAAGTTGCCACAAAAGCAGTAGGGGTTTCTGCCACACCAACCTCAACCTTAAAACCATTTGCTTTTGCATAGGCAATTAACGTTTCTGAAGAAACCGTTTCTTGAAAAGCAATTTCAGCAGCACCCCATATGGTATCGCTAATATCTATCAAAGCATTTTTCTGAGTTTCTACACTGCCGATTACTTCTTTTTTAAGACTTTTTTTGTTTTGAGCCTTAACTGAGAATACCAATCCCAGGGCTAGTAAGACATATATTGATTTTTTCATTTTTATAAATTTAAAAATTAAACTTTCTTTTTTAATGGAATAATTAGACCTACTATTAAAAAAAGGGATCCTCCAAGTACATAGGGCCAATCTATAAAAGAGAGCTTGTTGTACATGATTCCCACAACAACAAAACACAATATAGCACAGAGAAACAAAAAACATTTAATTACCCATCTCAATTTCATTGATATACTTTGTTTCTAAATTACACATTACAAATTAAAGTTGTTTATTTTTGAACATGGTTCGTCATTATTTCATTGGAATTACAGTATTAATAACTACTGTTTTTGCTTCCCTTTTCGCTGAAAAAATACAGTGTAAAACAGGGTATGATTTCCCTAAGGGCCTGAGCATTTCTTCTAGTTATTGGAGTGTCTTAGGATTTAGATCATTTGTTGACAATTTAATTTATCAAAAACTTTTTTTATGACCAGTACTGTTGAATATTTAGGGGATCTAAGGACCACCGCCATCCACCTAGCTTCTAAAAAAAACATTCTTTCTGACGCCCCTGTAGATAATCAAGGAAAGGGTGAGGCGTTTTCTCCAACAGATCTTGTAGCAACGGCCTTAGGGTCTTGTTTGCTTACTATTATGGGAATAAAAGCGCGTGACATGGAAGTTGAAATTAAGGGCACTACTGCCTTGGTCTCCAAGGTTATGGGATCTACTCCAAGGCGAATTTCAGAAATTAATATTACTGTAACTATGGCAAACTCTTTCGATCAAAAAACTCAAAAGATACTAGAAAAAGCCGCTCTTAGCTGTCCAGTAGCTAATTCACTGAATACTGACCTAAAACAAAACATTTGTTTTATTTGGCCTTTTTAAGTTGGCGTTTTATAAAATAAATAATACTGTATACCATAATTCCAATTGGACCTAACATAAAAGTACAAGCAAGAGCAGGAAGTATTACCCAATGTGAAATCTGATACCTTCGGCTGTGCCGAATAATCCAAGTGCCTACCCAAAAATCAAATGCTAGGTAATGAAGCCAACCTGCAGCTGCAGATTCTGGCGAAGCAAGACGGAATAGATTGGTAATACCTTCTAAAGAAGAAAAATCTGCCTCTGCAAGACCCCCAGATACAATTAAGAAATAGGTGTAAAAAAAACTGACCCCTAAAGGAATCCATGGAAAAGTAATTAAGCGTTGTGTAAAGCTCCACTTTGGAAAAAAAAGTAGGAAAAACCATGCTAAAAGCATTACAGTATTACAAAGATCAAATAAAATAGAAGTCATAAAAAACACATTAAAGTATTGAAAGCCAAAATAGTATTTATATTTTAGTTAAGATAATGCTATTATTTAAAGACATTCGTGGCAATCGAATTGATCCTGTAAATCACACCTTAGAGGTTATCAAGCAATACCCTTATGCAGAAATTCATATAGGAACTGATTCCCAAAATATTAATAAAGAAACGCGATATACTACTGTAATTGCATATCGTCTAGGATCAAGGGGCGTACATTATATATTAAGTAAAAGCACCTATTCCATCATTAGAGACATGTGGACTAGGCTTTGGCGTGAAGCAGAATTTAGTATTGATCTAGCCGAATGGATTACCCAAAAAATAAGTCTTAAAATAGAAATTGATATGGATTACAATGAGGACGAGAACTTTAAATCTCATAAATTAATTTCTGCTGCAAAAGGATGGGCAAATTCCCTTGGATATAAAGTAAATGTTAAACCTAATAATCAAATTGCTACCCGTGCAGCAGATTATCATTGCAGGTAATTCTCTTTTTATGAATCACTTCGTGAAAAAAATCATTTTTTGTTAAATTAACATCGACATCTAACCTACTTAAATCGTCTATCTTTATATTTCTTGATTTACACATTTATTCTATGCGTTTTGCCATAATTGCTCCAGATGTTCCTACAAAAAGATGGAAAGAAAACTTTGAAAGAATTGCGCCAAAGATTCCCTTACTTATTGGTGAAAATACGGATACACCAGAAGACGTTGTATGTGCTATGGTTTGGAAACAGCCTATAGGTTCGCTAGTTAAATTTAAAAACTTGAAATTAATTTTTTCAATGGGGGCTGGAGTAGATCATGTTTTATTAGATGCTTCTATCCCTAACCATATTCCAGTGTGTCGAGTAGTAGATCCTAAAATGGCTTTTTCCATGACAAATTATATTTTGATGGGAGTGTTAAATCACCACCGAGCTTTTTATGATTTTCAACAAGCACAAAAAGAAAAACACTGGGCTCAATTTGTCTTTAATGAAAAAGAGTTGAAAATTGGTGTCCTTGGAACTGGTCATCTTGGAATGGACGCTGCTAATAAACTTAACGAGCTTGGATTTTCAGTTTTTGGATACAGCAATTCCCCGAAAGAGACTTTATTTCCTTCCTTTTCTGAAGGAGAACTAGATGTGTTTTTAGGTCAAATAAATGTACTAATATGTACAGTTCCTTATACACCAAATACTCACGGGTTATTAAATTATGAATTGTTTCAAAAGCTAAAATATCCTACTTATCTTATTAATGTGTCAAGGGGTGCTGTTCAGGTAGAAAAGGATATTCTTAAAGCTTTGGATAAAGGATTACTTTCGGGAGCTTTTTTAGATGTTTTTGAACAAGAGCCTTTGGTAAAAGAAAGTCCCTTATGGGATCATTCAAAAATTAAAATCACCCCACACATAGCCAGTTTAACATATCCCGAAGAAGGAATTCATCAGGTTTTAGAAAGTTTTAAAAGGTTAGAAAAAGGCCTTCCATTAAAGCACCAAATAGATCGTAAAAAGATGTATTAAGACATTAATATTTGTTCTCCTATTGGGGCTATGCCATAACGAATAGGATCTGTAGTGACCAGACCCGTATCTTTTGATGTCTTACTTAAATAGGCTTTTGCGTCCTTCTCTGAAAGCATGCTTGTGTTTGCAGCAATACCAATTACTCTAGACCTAGGAAAAGTTCCAAAGACACTGGCTAAAGATTCGTTTAAAGCAATAAAATCATTTAAATCTGGGATTTTAATATGTTCTGGGCTTCTGAGTGTCTTTATTTCGGCACGTAAGCACAATATTAAATGTGTTGGACAGCTTCCACGCATAAGTGGGAGAGTTGCGGTACTTCCCGGATGTAATAATGATCCTTGCCCTTCGATTAGAATTATATCTTTGTCGGCTTGGTCTAAAACAACTTGCTCTACTGCACCACAAGCATGATCAACTTTAAAAGCATCTAAAGGAATTCCCTTTCCTACAATGGTGATTCCAATTTGTCCTGTAGCCACAAAACCAACTTTTTTTTTGTGCTCCAATAGCCAAGAATACAATTCTAACCCTGCGGTCATTTTTCCAACAGCCATGTCTGTACCAATAAAAAGCACTCGTTTGTTTTGAAGCTGAGAAGCTTTTCCTGTGGCTATTTCAGGAGTAAATAGGGGAATGCGAACATCCCATATCCATTGTTTTAGTGGATTTTTTATATGTTGACTCCACCGTTCATTTAATACATCATGAAGTCCGTTGACAATTGACAGTCCGTTGTCTAGCGCTTCTTCAATAACAGGATTCCATGATTCAGGTATTTTCCCACCAGAAGGAGCAATTCCCAAAACCAATACCTCAGCACCTTTTAAAATTGCTTCTTTAAGTGTTGCTAAAATGGGCACTTCTTTGGTCGTCTCCATGAACTCTCTCATTTGTTTTCCTGCAAGCTTCTTATCTATAACCCCTACGATTGGATTTTTTAAATAGCGAACCACCCCTGTACCCATTTTACCATAATCGCTATCAATATGACCTTCCATGTAAACAGCTATATTTTGAGTACTCTTAAGCATAATATTCTTGTTTTAAAATAGCACCATGTCCAGGAATATCAAGTGGAAGCGTTACCCCTTCTACCATAGGCGCTCCTACCGCTGGATCGGGTGCTAAATTATAGTGAGAGTCTAAATCAATGTGATCAATGCCTCCCGTTAATGAGGCAGCAGCAGCAATAGCAATAGAAGATTCGCTCATACATCCTATCATTGTTTTGAGTCCATGAGCTTTTGCTGTTCCAATGATTCTCAAAGCTTCAGTAATCCCACCACACTTCATTAGCTTCATATTTACCCCATCTACATAAGGAGCAAAGGCAGGAATATTATGTGAAAATCGACATGACTCATCCACATAAATGGGCAATGCCCTACCATTATATAATGTTTTTAATCCATCTTCTTCCCCTTCTTTTAATGGCTGTTCTATATAGTCAACCTTCCTTTCTGCCAACCATTTCATCATATGTTGTGCTTGACTTACGTCCCAACCACCATTTGCATCTACTCTTAGTTTAACGTCGTAGGTTTTTGTGCTTTCAACTACCTGTTCAAACATTGCCTTATCCGCTTCAATTCCTTGAGGAGAACCTAGTTTTATTTTAAGTGACTGCACCGTTGTCCCCTCTAGTAGAAGGGGAACACGATTTTTTACAACTTCCGGTGAATTGATTCCTATAGTAACTGAAGTGGGAGTGTGTGGTCTAGAAAAACCCAAAAGCTGTCGTAATGGAAGGTTTGCTTTTTTAGCTTTCCAATCCCAAAATGCAGTGTCTAAGGCTGCATAAGCACAGGGTGAAATTCGCATTTCACTTGCGCGATCATATAGTTCTTGAATCGAAAAACCCTCAATTCCTGTTGCAATAAATTGTTTTAAGACTGTTCGAATTTCATCAGCAGTTGAAGCTCCTTCGGTTTCTCCTGGTGCTCCTTCTCCCCAGCCAACATAACCATCTTTTTCATAGCGAACAAAAAGATTTTCCGAATCGAAGCGGATCCCACGACTAATTGCCAGAGGAAAGCGTTTCTTAAGTGTTACTTTGTGAAAACTAAAGCTCATTTATTAAATTTGAATTTCGAAGATAGGAAATTAAAGAATCTGATAAAGAAATTTTATAAGTCTTGAAAAGCTTATTTTTCCATTAACTCTTTTATTTCTAGATTTTTTAAATATATAAATAATTCTAGGTGCAATATGAATTTGGAGTTATAAATCCTTGTGGCAAAGTTGTGTATATTTAATAAAAATAAACCGATGAAATCTCTTCTTAATAAATCACTTCTCCTAATACTCTGTGCAATTTTGGTATATGGATGCAACTCTAATATCTCGAAAATCAAAAAGCCCCGGATCGCTATTGCTGGTTTAGCAATAGAGTCAAGCACTTTTTCGCCTGCACGATCTGGAGTGGACGCTTTTTTAGCGCGAGAAGGAAAAGATGTTTTTAAATATTATCCTTTTTTGTCCGAGGAAAGTGAACAAAGAATTGCTGCAGATTGGGTTCCAACATTAAGAGGTCATGCACTCCCAGGAGGTATGGTAACTAAGAAAGCTTATGACTCTTTGGTTGGAAAAACGCTAGGACTTCTAGAAAAAGGAATGCCCTATGATGGGCTGTTTTTTGACATACATGGAGCAATGAGTGTGGAAGGAATTGAAGATCCTGAAGGAGATTTTATCGCTAAGATTAGAGCGGTTATCGGAACTGAAACCTTGATTTCAACCTCCATGGATCTACATGGAAATGTTTCTGAGCGTCTTGCACGACATTCTGATCTTATAACTTGTTATAGAATGGCTCCACATGAAGATGCCTTAGAATCAAAACAACGCGCAGTAGACAATCTTTTAGAACGTCTTATTAGCGGAAAAGGAAGACCAAAATTTAAAGCTTGGATACCTGTCCCTATTCTTTTGCCAGGAGAAAAAACAAGTACTCGAATTGAACCTGGTAAAAGCCTTTATGCAAAGGTCCAACCTGAAACAGAAAAAGAAGGAGTCATCGATGCTGCAATTTGGATTGGATATGCCTGGGCAGATGAACCGAGAAACCGTGCGGTAGTTATGGTGACAGGAGATGACAAACTAGCCGTTACAGAAAGTGCAGAGACCCTTGCTCAAGCTTTTTGGGACGTAAGAAAACAGTTTGAGTTTGTGGCGCCTACTGCAACTTTAGAAAAGAGTATTGAACTTGCATTAAAATCTAAAAAAAAGCCTTTCATCATAAGTGATATGGGTGATAATCCAACTGCAGGAGGAGCGGGAGATGTTACATGGACCCTTAGGGAACTTATAGCCAATAAAGCTTTTCAAAAAAAATCTGGGCCAACAGTTATTTATGCATCTATTCCTGGGCCAGAAATGATTGAAGCTGCTTTAGCTGCTGGTGTTGGGGGAATGGTTTCTGCCCATGTAGGAGCTTTAGTTGATAATCGTTTTTCACCTCCAATACTGCTGAAGGGTGTAGTTGAAGCAATTAATAAGGGTGATGTTCATGCAGAGATAGAGGCTGTAGTTCGCGTGGGAAGTATCAAAGTAATTGTTACTAAAAAACGTAAACCCTATCATCATGAAAAGGATTTTACTCAACTTGGATTAAGCCCTAGAGTAGCAGATGTCTTAGTTGTTAAAATAGGATATCTTGTCCCTGAGCTATATGATATTCGTGGTGATTGGATTATGGCCCTTACTCCGGGAGGAGTAGATCAAGACCTTGAACGTTTAGAGTATAAACATATTAAAAGACCGATGTTTCCTCTAGACAAAGACATGGATTCAGTTAATCTAAATGCTCGTTTGATTCCTGCCTCTAATACCCTATAATTTAAATAAAGCTATGCGAATTCTCTTCATAAGTATTCTTTTATTATTAACCATAGGTTGTACTTCAAACAAAAACAGCTTTTTAAATGAAGAAAAAAAATTGAGGGCCTTCAAGAGTCAGTGGAAATTCTAAGGGATCAATGGGGCATAAATCATATTTATGCCAATAATCAAAAAGATCTTTTTTTTACTCAAGGTTATACAGCTGCAAAAGATCGTTTATTCCAATTTGAAATATGGCGAAGACAAGCTACTGGAAGCGTAGCTGAAATCTTAGGGCCTGATGAATTAGCTCGTGATATTGGAACTCGTCTTTTTCAATTTAGAGGTGATTTAAACACTGAGCTTAGTCATTATCATCCTGAGGGAAAAGCCATTATTGAGTCCTATGTTGCAGGAGTGAATAGTTATATAAAGGAAGTTTTAAAACCCCTGAAGAGCTTCCTTTACCCTTTAAAATATTAGCAATTAAACCAAAGCTTTGGACCCCTGAAGTGGTAATTTCAAGACATCAAGGCTTATTAGGAAATATTGGTCAAGAATTACAGATAGGAAGAGCAGTTTCACTTTTAGGTCCTAAAAAAGTAAAAGAGTTGTTATGGTTTCACCCTCAAGAACCTGATATTAATTTGGATAAAAAAATAGATTCAAAACTTTTATTTGAAGATATTCTGGCGCCCTATTTCGCTTTTAGAAAACCTGTTCATTTTAAATCAGAA
>CAJQQG010000052.1 GCA_905480425.1 uncultured Flavobacteriaceae bacterium
CAGAGGTATTATTTCTTATTTCGTTAATTCTTTAATTAAATCAACTTCATTTTGTTTGTATGGAGTTCCATCTTTTCTAAAGATTTCATGAAACCATAATTTTGGTTCAGAACCATCTGGAATGGGTTCATCCCAAGCATATTTTGTATTTGATTTTCCATCAACAAGCCCCCAATTAATAGCGCCTATGTTTTCTTCTTTCAGTATTGGCATAATGTTACTGAATAAACTATTATTTCGGCGAGCCATATATTCTGTACAAATCATTGGTCTTTTATTGGTCTTTAGGGAGTCAATGGCTTTTTGATGCTGTATTTCATCAGTATAATTATGGTAGGTTATGATATCTGAATTTTCAAGTTGAATTTTATTAAGGTCAGATAAATCCTTATTCCATACTCCAACAGTTAGTGGTTGAGATGGATTTACTTGTCTTGCCCATTTAAATACACTTTTCAATAGAGGCAATGATTTATTTTTATAGCCTGAATTTCCTGGCTCATTATACAAATCCCAAAGAATAATTCTTTTATCATTCTTAAAAGATTCAAGAATATCTTTGACATATGCCTCAAGTGTAGGGAGTAAATTATCTGAGGTAAAGAGTAAGTCTCCAGGATCTCTAACCCACCCTGAGTTATGAGTTCCGGCTTTAGGTTCGGGTTGTTTTCCTGAAGTATAGGTCGGGTTCCAGCAATCATCAAAAAACACGAAAAGGGTACTTATATTGTGCTTATTGGCAATGGATAAATAGGTGTTGATTCGTTCTTTAAATCCAATTTTATCAATTTCCCATGCCAGATGATGAAGGTAAACGCGCATACAGTTTAATCCTATATCTTCAGCCCATCCCAATTCTTTATCTATGGTGTCAGGATCAAAAGTTTCTGCTTGCCAAAATTCCAGTTGATTTATTGCTGTACTGGGATTAAAATTAGCACCCCTTAACCATGACTTATCTTTCCCCCATGCATTGGATTTTTCTAGGGACCATTTTTTAGCGATAGGGATTTCATTTGTTACGCTATTTTGACTTTGTTTATCTTTCTTTTTATTCGTGCAAGCGCTAAGGAAAAACACAAATATAATAAAGAAGAATACGAGTTTTATTATTTTTTGAAACATGGCTTTCAGTTTTTAACTTCAAATTTATAAATACAAATTGAAGTATATTGATTATATATATTCAGAATGGTTGAGGGAAAATTAGATTGATTTGGACTGTCAGGAAAATGCTGCGTTTCCAAACAAAAAGCGCTCCTATATCCATAGGAGTTTTTACCCTTTCCAATATCTTTTTCATCTAAAAAATTACCTCCATAGAATTGTAAACCGGGTTCGTTGGTAATCACCTTCATCTTTCTTCCTGAATTAGGTTCTACAATTACTGCTGCAACTTTTAAACCCGAGCCGTCCAATACAAAATTATGGTCGTATCCAAAACCATACTTTAGTTGTTGATTTTTGTCATTAAGATGTCTTGCTATTGGAGTTGGGGCCCTAAAATCAAAAGGGGTATTGTTAACCGTTTCTATAATTCCTGTTGGAATTAAACCCGCGATAATAGGGGTGTAATGTGAGGCGTTTATCTGTAAAATATGGTCATTGATCTTTCCTTTACCTGCTCCATTTAAATTAAAAAAGGAGTGATGGGTTAGATTAATGGGAGTTGCCCTGTCTGTAGAAGCAGTGTAGTTGATTTCTAATTCGTTATGGTCTGTTAATTTGTAAACGACCGTAACATATAGATTGCCCGGATAGCCTTCTTCTCCATCTTTTGAAAGGTATTTTAATTCCAATGCTGAATCTGAAATTTGTTTGGCATCCCAGACGACATTATGAAAGCCTTTTTTTCCACCATGCAAGTGATTGTCTTGATTGTTGGTTGCTAAATTATAGGTGCTATCGTTCAAGCTGAATTTTCCTTTAGCAATTCTATTCCCATAGCGCCCAATTAGGGCTCCAAAATAGATTTCATTTGATTGTAAATAACCCTCTAACGTATCATAGCCCAAAACGATATCTTCAAAGTTTCCAAACTTATCAGGTACCCATAAGCTAACTACACGACCCCCATAATTTGTAATTTGTGTAACAAGATTGTTTTTATTCGTTAACGTAAATAAATGAACCTGTTTGCCATCAATAGTGCTTTCAAAATTTTGTTTATGAATTAGTTTTAATTTTTTTTGATTCTTTTGACATGAAACATTCAATGTTGCAAGAAGTAATAAAAGATAAATCATTCTCGTTGGGTTAATTTTTTAGAGCGATATTGTTGTTAACGTATTCGTAATAGTCATAAATAAAATAATTTTTTATTTAATGTTTTTTAAAGCAATATTTAAGGCATGATAATAGCAAACTAATGGCTTTTAGAGCATTAAATTTATTATACAAATCATTAATTTAGTGGGGTTTTTTTAAAATTAAACTTCGGAATTATTAAAAAAATAGAAGTTGAAATAAAACATATACAAAAAGTAACTTTATGTATACGAGAATGAATTTATTTAAGAGCCTAATATGTCCACTTAAACAAACTTTTGGAAAACTTATATAATTTAGTTTAAATATGATTTCGCTAAATGTTTCATTAAACTAATTTAGTAAAAAAAACCGAAATTAGTTAGGTTTTGCTTCGCCCCAAAAATTATAACTAACTGGTTTCCACCCTGGGACATACATTGTTTTTAAGTCTAATATTTTGAAGCCATTTTCATTGATTATTGAAGGGATATCTCGATTTATATTGCACCCACCGCCTATTACTTTCCAAATAGGATTTATTACATTCTGAGTAAATAAAACTCTTTTATCAGGAGCTTTTCCGTGCTCACAAAAAAGAAATTTACCACTTGGCTTTAAAACCTTTCTAAGGGATTCCAATGCTGATTGAAAATTAGGAATAGAACATAAAGTATATGTTATTACTATAGTGTCAAATGTGTATTTTTCAAAGGGCATATCTTCGGCAATGGCTTCAATAAATTCATAATGAAACCCTAAATCTTTCATAGGCTGTCTTTTATCCCAGAGTTCTAAAGACGGATCAATACCCACAAGTTCTGTAACTTTATTAGAGTCATAAAAAGGTAAATTAAGCCCCGATCCAATTCCAACTTCTAAAACTTTTCCTTCAGCAAAGGGAATGATTTTTTCACGCTGTTTCATTTGAGGTTTTTTATTACACCCTGAAATTATAAGATTTGGTAAAATATATTTATTGTAGAGGCTCATTAAATTATTGTTGATTTATGGTTAATAAGCTACTAATATAAAAAATCTACAATATTTCTACTTCGTAATTTTCTTTATGAACTTACTCTATAAACAAAGGCAAGTCTTCTCTTACTTTATTAGTAGCTTGTTTAATTCTTGGTAAAGTGTATTGTAGAACTTACTGAAGGTGATACGCCTTTGGTTTAATCTGGAGTATATCCAGATTCTCCTTGGTCATTATCTTGAAACATTGTTCTTAATACCTCCTT
>CAJQQG010000053.1 GCA_905480425.1 uncultured Flavobacteriaceae bacterium
AAAAAAGTAAAAGAGTTGTTATGGTTTCACCCTCAAGAACCTGATATTAATTTGGATAAAAAAATAGATTCAAAACTTTTATTTGAAGATATTCTGGCGCCCTATTTCGCTTTTAGAAAACCTGTTCATTTTAAATCAGAACATCTTAAGAAAGATTATCAAAAAAAGGGCGCTATGGCTATACTTGATCGCTATAATGATCTTTCAAGAGATTCTTTAGACTTAGGGAGTAATAATTGGGTTGTCTCGGGTTCTAAAACTAAAGACGGAAATACCTATATGGCTAATGATCCGCATAGAACAATAGCCATCCCTTCCTTAAGGTATATGGCTCATTTAGTTGCCCCTGGATGGAATGTTATTGGTGGGGGTGAGCCTGAAATACCCGGAATATCGATTGGTCATAATAATTTTGGTTCATGGGGGTTAACTGTTTTTAGAACCGATGGTGAAGATCTTTACCAATATGAATTAAACCCTAAAAACGCTCTGCAATACAAATATAAAGGAGCTTGGATGGACTTTAAAATTATTAAAGAGTTGATTTCAGTAAAAGGAGCACCTTCAAAGGAAGTGGCTCTTTATTACAGCCATCATGGTCCTGTAACCTATCTAAATGAAAAAAAACATATTGCTTTTGCTGTAAGATGTGCTTGGCTTGAGACTGGTGGATCTCCTTATTTGGCTTCTTTACGGATGGATCAGGCTAAAACTTGGGAGGAATTTCAAGAGGCTTGTACCTACAGTAATATTCCAGGAGAAAATATGATTTGGGCTGATACCCAAGGAAATATTGGTTGGCAAGCTGTCGGGATTGCCCCTGTAAGAAATAATCATAGTGGCCTTGTGCCTGTCCCAGGAGATGGAAGATATGAATGGGCGGGTTATTTACCCATTATTCAAAAACCTAATGAATTAAATCCTGAAAAGGGATTTATTGCAACAGCCAATCAAAACGTAACCCCAGATGAATACGACAATTGGAATGCAATAGGATACTCTTGGTCTGATCCTTATCGTGGAGATCGAGTAAATGAAGTCCTTGCAAAGAATGATCAATTAAATCGAGAGGACATGAAAAATCTTCAAGTAGATGTGACCTCCTTACCCGCAAAAATTATAATTCCTTTTTTAGGAGAAATTGATTTTGAAGAGTTTGAGACTGAACAAAAAAACCGTCTTTTAAACTGGAATTTTCGTTTAGAATCCTCTTCCATTGAAGCCGCAATTTATGTTGAATGGGAGAATGAAATTAAACGAATGGCCCATAAACAGTTTGTGCCTGAAATAGCAAAGCCCTATATAACGACCCTACAATTAAAAAAAATTATTGACTGGATCGAAAACCCTAAAGAAACTTATTTTGGTAGTATATCGAGTCGTGATGCCTTCCTTAAAATGACCTTTGAAGAAGGAGTCTCTAATTTAAAAAAGCGCCTAGGACCAAATACTCTAGAGTGGCGTTATGGACAGACAAAGTTTAAGCATAGCTTTATGGAGCACGCTTTAGGGGGTATTGGTACTGATGCCGTTAGCTCTAAGCTTAATCTAGGGCCCCTACCCAGGGGAGGAAATGCCTATACTCCTGGATCTACAGGGGAAAATGATAGACAAAGTAGTGGAGCCAGTTTTCGAATGATTGTTAATACTGGCGATTGGGATGCAGCAATTGGAACCAATGCGCCTGGACAGTCAGGAAATCCAGAAAGTCCCTTTTATGATAATCTTTTTAAAAGTTGGGCAGAAGACCAGTATTTCCCAGTCTATTATTCTAAAGAAAAAATAAGATCTGTTACCTATAAACGGACCCTATTAATTCCTTAAATTTTTCTTATTGCTCATCCCAAGAGATAATCTGTTCTCTAGGAACACCAATGTGGCTTCCTAAAAAAAGAGCATTTAAAAATAAACGATTCGTTCCATAGGCTGTACCTCTAAAGTTCGGGTTTTCAGCAAATAAAACAACACGTCCTTTCCCTACTTTACTTACAACTACAGGTGCAGCTTTTGGAAGGAATTTTTCGCGAATATTTTTTGAAATATAGCCATCAATATGAGGGTTTTTAGCATATGCTACAGGTGTTCCATAATTGCTTTTGCTTGGTTCAAACCATACTAAATTATTTTTGTACAAACTCACACTTTTTTGAGTAAAACCAAACCCTAAAGGATGGGTGTGGTCTACTATTCCTTTCAAGAAAACACCTCCTAGTTTTTCTCGCCCTAAATTTTCTGAAGCCTCCACATAAGGTCTTCTTGTGGCAATAGTGGTGGAATCTTTTTTAAGAATTACTCTTTTCTCATCAATAATTTTATGTTTAATTAGAGTATTATTTGCCGTTCCAATAGCAATTATTGTATTTCCCTTAGCTACCCAGTTTTTAATTTTATCTATTATTTTTTTACTCCAGAGATAACTACCCGAAACCATTACTAAAGTAGTATAGTCTTCAAGTTTTATTCGATCAAAATAATTTTGCCTTACCTTAGTAATAGGCATCCCCACGCGAGTGTCTAATAAATGCCATACTTCTCCCGCTTCATAAGAACGTATTCCTTTTCCTATAATCATTAGTGCTTTTGGTTTGTCTAGAGGGCGAATTGCTCTGCTCCCTAAATCTATTCCTTGTGAACTAAAACCAGAGGACACTCTATGAATTTGAATGCTATACTTTTTTTGAAGAGCACTTAACGTTGTGTGTAATTCTTTTTCAGAAAGCGATTGTGGCGCAACCGGAATCATTAATGACCCATATGAAAAAGAGGTCTTATTTTTTATCGCAAAAGGTTTGAAAGATGCTGCAACTACAATTTTATTTTGCTGTGCCTCGTAAATGAAAGCTGGTAGATTATAGTCTTTAGAATCAACGGCATATGCATAGGATGAAAGCTCCAATGGTTTTAATGCTATTAATTCTTCTGTTGACTTAATTTCTGTTCCCCTGATTGTTTTATTTGATGATGCAAATTTAATATTATAGAAATTTGCGACAGACCAAGCAGAAGCATCATAATAAACACTGTCATGATATGATTCATAGGTTTCAAAGAAGGTTTGAACCATTCTGTATTGAGGTTGATTTGTTGGTACAGCGAAAGTATTTTTTCCTGTTTTCAATACAGAAACCTTGTGACGAATCAACTTATCGATAAACGCTTTATTTCTATTCTGATCTTTTTCAGAAAAAGTGTAGGCTTTAATTTTACTCTTGGCACTTTTTTCAATGGCACTCTTAAAGAATGCTTTCTGGTAGGTTCGTAAGGTGCTTTTATTTTCAACCGCTGCCTGAACAGTTGCCATACTAGAAACAAACTGGTTTCTTATAGTAAAAGGAAATGTAATATATCCATATTTTATTTTTTGCTTGTGTCCTCTTGAGCTAGCTTGCTCAAAAAGTAATCCTAAACCTCCTTGAAGATCTGGATAAGAAGAGCCATAACCTGGATAGGTTCCGTCAAAGGCTTCTTTAGTAAAATAAAGAGAACCTATACTATCTAAACTTTTAGAAAAGTATGAAGCAAATAAATCGTTGAGTTTTATGTAATTATCTTTTGGCATAATGGGGTCTAAAGATCCATTTGCTTTCATTGGCTCAAAAAAGTAACTGCTTTGACTTCCCATTTCATGAAAATCAGTAACTACATTAGGATACCACTGATGATACCAGGCTAATTTTCCTTGACTTTCAGGGTTTATTGCCAAAAGCCAATCTCTATTTAGATCAAACCAATAATGATTTGTTCTTCCCCCTGGCCAGACCTCATTGTGTTCAGCATCCATTGGATCTGAAACTAAAGGGTTTCCTTTATAGGAATTTGCCCACTGAGTATGGCGATCACGACCGTCGGGGTTAATCGTAGGATCTATAAAAATAATGGCATTCTCTCTGAATGAAATAATTTGTTTGTCTTTAGAGGCAGTTAATGTATATGCTGACAAAAGTGCAGCCTCAGAGCTTGAGGGTTCGTTGCCATGAACATTGTAGGCAAGGTTTAAAATTAAAGGGATATCTGGCTCTTCTAATAGCAAGCCTTTTGCATAGTCCAGATGCGCCTTTTGAATACTTTTTAAATTCGCTAAGTTCTCAGGGGTACTAATAATAAGTAGTGGAAGTTTTCTTCCTTCATGTGTTTTCCCATAGTATATAATTTGAGCCTGATTTGAAACTTTTGCCAAATGTTCTAAATAAGAAACAATTTGATCATGGCGTGTGTGTTGTGATCCAATTTCATAGTCTAAAAAATCTTTAGGTGCCTGAATATTTTCTTGAAAAGGCTGATATCGTTCTGTGAAATAATCTTGCCCAAATAAGGGCATTGCCAAAAAAAGAGACCATAATAAATGTTTCATAACTGAGGTGATTTAAATTAAAAGTACACTATTTAAAGATATAAAAAGCGTGTATTTTTTATTTTATTGTCTAAAAAAATCAATTAAATCAGTCACATTAGAGCTTATTTATAATTAATCTAAATAATTTTTATTTATTTAAATATATATATATATATTTAAATAAATAATTTTTATTTATTTAAATATATATATATATATTTGCTTAATATTAATTTAGACTAATTATAAATAACCATAATATGAAAAATATATCTTCGCTTTTAATACTTCTTTAATTACCATTAGTTGTGCTAAAGAAGATGCAACAATTGAATACAGAACAGTAGAAAAAATAGTTGAGGTTGAAGTGCCTGGAGAAACAATTACTCAAACAGTAGTAGTTAATAATCCTCTACCTCCCGATTCCTATTCATTCACTAGAAATGGCGTTTCCACCGTGTATTACACCGGTCAGTCTGCAAGGCTAGAAATGGCAAAAGAATTAGGGAGTGCTTTAAACACTTCTTCTTTTACAGAAACCCAAATAAATACAATGTTTAATGATGGCAATGGGTTTACAAATTCAACTTTAGATACATCCGGAAAAAAAGTAGGAAATAAAACGG
>CAJQQG010000054.1 GCA_905480425.1 uncultured Flavobacteriaceae bacterium
GCCACTGTAAAATGTCCAATAATTAATCCTTTTAAAGAGCTTCTGAACTTTTGGTCCTTAATCAAGCTGTTTTCGATATAGGTTATTTTTTTCTCCAAACTTAGATCGTAAAATACCCCCTTTCGTTTTTCAATATAATTAGTAAACACAGAGAGAAATAAAGGGTTTTGTAACTTTAATATGGGACGTAAAGTTTCATTCTGAAAACGTTCATCACTAGTCATGCTATCATAAGCAATAGTTTTCTTAATTTCCGGACGAATGTTTAACAAGTCATTAGGTCTATCGTTCATAGTTATATTTAATTTCTAAAATTAATTTTTTTAGGCTTAAAAAAATAATTTAGTTATTTAAATTTACGCAGATTTTCTTAACAATTGAGCCAATAAATTAATAGTCGTTTACATTTAAATGATTTCTCTTGATTTTAGTACTTTGTAAAAAATATGTGGTAATGAAAAATCTTATTTTTATTTTCTTTTTTCTTTTTTCTTTTTTGATTTCTGCACAAAAACAAGAGGAGAAGCTTCAGATTATTATCGATGCGGACACGGCAAATGAGATTGATGATTTATTTGCCATTATACGAGCACTAGGAGAGCCACGTTTCGAGCTATTAGGAATAACTTCTGCACAATTTCACACATCACCATATGCAACTACAAATACAGCCCTAGAAAGCCAGGAAATGAATGAAGCACTAATAAATTTAATTCCAAAATACCAGGTTCCAATAATTATTGGTAGTCCGTTTCCGCTTGAAAATAATAAAACTCCACAAACTTCAGAAGCTAGTCAGTTCATTATTAATCAAGCCAAAATTCTTCCAAAAGGAAAAAAACTTCATCTAGTAATATTGGGCTCCTGTACCAATGTAGCTTCAGCTTTATTAGAGGCTCCAGAAATTAAATCCAAACTCATGATTTACTATATTGGCTTTTGGCATGATCCTGTCAAAAACACTTATAATAAAAATGAATTCAATACAAATAACGATACAATCGCTACTAATTTTCTCTTAGACTATGAAGGCTTAAATTTTCAGGTGATGTCAGCAACGACTTGCCAATACCTAGTTTTTGACAAAGCAATTACTTTTGAGAAATTAGGAAACAATATCCTTGGAAAATATATCAAAGAGCGCTGGGAAAGTTATGAGCGTTGGTGGACAAAAAATGATTTGGAAAAAAAACGTTGGATTATGTGGGACCTTGCGATTATTCAAGCTTTAGTTCATCCTGAATGGACCAAAATTAAATCATTTAAAACCCCTTTAGAAAATCGTCCACGTGAAATTCAAATCTACACTGACATTGATACTCTTAAAATCCAAGATAACTTTTGGAATCATTATAAAACCTTAATAAATTAATTATTTATGATCCTTTTTGATCAAAACACACCTGTTGATGATTTAAATAATTATTTAAAAAATAGACTGAATTTTCTGTATAAAAGTGAAGCTTTGATTCGAACAGAAATTGCAGGAGAAGGCAATATGAATGTAGTAATGCGCTTAAAAACAAATCAACGTTCATTTATCCTTAAACAGTCTCGAACTTTTGTTAGGAAATACCCTGACATAAGAGCTCCTTTAAATCGAATAGATGTAGAATATAATTTTTATAGACAAATAGGATCACATTCCTTTTTCCCAAAAATTTTAAAATATGTTCCAACAAATCACCTTTTGATTATTGAAGATTTAGGAGATTGTGAAGACTTGACTTCCATTTATAAAAGTGGAGAGGTTTCGCAAGATTTTATTCAACAATTAACTAATGGCCTTCTACATATCCATCAACAATTAATTCCTAAGGAGTATCCTAAAAATTGGACCTTACGTAAACTCAATCATCAGCATATATTTATTTTACCATTCAAAAACAACGGTTTTTCTTTAGACAATATTCAAGAGGGATTAGAGGTATTAGCAAAACCATTTAAAAATGACAAAGTCTTAAAAAATAAAATAGATCGTGCTGGTAAAGCTTACATGCAAAATGGAGACACCCTTTTACACGGAGATTATTATCCAGGAAGTTGGATGCGAGTTAGGGAGCGGTTATATATAATTGATCCTGAGTTTAGTTTTGCAGGTCCCAAAGAATTTGATTTGGGTATTATGGCAGCGCACCTTATTTTAGCATCAGGGCAGAATTCAGTTTTTGATCAAGTTTGTGAGGCTTATCGAAATACGATAAAGGTTGAGCAAGTTAAAACTTATTGTGGAATTGAAATCATAAGGCGCTTAATTGGTTTAGCACAATTACCTATGGAACGAACTCTAAAACAAAAAAAAAACTTACTCAATTTAGCTAAGGAGTATATTTTAAGCTAAGTAAAGATCAAAAATTATAATCTAAAAAAAAATTATGGAAAACATTAATCCCGATATATTTACTTTTTATAAAGATCTAGATAAGAACAATAATCGTGAATGGTTTGAGTCACATAAACCTAGATTCAAAGCACTAGAATCAGAAGTTAAAGACTTTAACGAAATTGTAAAATTTGGACTTGAAGAAACAGATGATATTGAAAAAGTAAAAATGTTCCGTATCTATCGTGATGTGCGTTTTTCTAAAAATAAAACACCTTTTAAAACCCATTTTGGAGTTAGCTTTCATAGGAAAAAACCCAACCTTAGAGGGAGTTATTACATGCACCTTACTCCACAAAATAGTTTTATTGCTTCTGGTTTTTGGAATCCCAACCCAATGGATCTATTACGAATTCGAAAGGATTTAGAAATGGATGCTCAAGAATTGAGAGATGTTATTACTGATTTCACATTTAAAAAAGTTTGGGGGGAACTTCAAGGAGATGTAGTTAAAACGTCTCCTAAAGGTTTTAATATAGACCATCCGAACATTGACTTAATTCGTCACAAACAGTTTCTCTTTATTAAGAGATTTGATGATAAAAGTGTACTTTCGTCTGATTTTCAAGAAGAAGTGATTAAGAGCTTTTCCGCAATAAGACCTTTTTTTGATCTCATGACCAACGTATTAACTACAGATTTAAATGGGGTTTCACTTTTGTGAAATCTAAATTTTTACTTATGAAAAAAGCAAAGTATTTATTAATCCTTAGTGCTTACATTTTATTTTTAGGGTGTGCCACACTAAAAAATAATAGTGTTAATGAACCTATAAACATTAAAGCCACCATTAACTTGGTTGATGTGAACGATGATAAAGTAGAGATAACTGTTTCTCCTTTAGTAGTTATTCAAGATGAAATAATATTTTATATGCCTCAAATTGTGCCTGGGACCTATGAATATTCTAATTTTGGACGCTTCGTAGAAACCTTAAAAGCTTTTGATAAAAAAGGAAATCTACTTCCAGTGGAATCCCTAGACAAAAATAGTTGGAAGATTTCCAACGCCAAGAAGCTCGTAAAAGTAAGTTATTTAGTAAACGACACTTTTGATGGGCCTGGTGGAAGTGATGTTTATCCCATGGGAGGGACTAACTTTAAAGTGGGTGAAACATTTTTACTTAACCTTCATAGTATGATAGGTTATTTCGAGGGAATGAAAGAAGTTCCCTATCACCTTAGTGTGAATTCACCAAAAAACTTAAAAGCTTTCACTTCACTACCAAGTATTTCGGAAAGTGATAGTCTTGATGTGTTTTTAGCCAAAAGATATTTTCATATTATTGATAACCCAATCTTATATAGTGAACCTAACGCTGTTTCTTTTGACTTAGAAAAAATTAAGGTAGGGCTCGCTGTTTATTCTCCAACAGGAATCCATAAAGCGGAAGTATATCAGTCTGCAATTGAAGAGATGATGATAGCGCAAAAGAACTTTTTAGGGGAAGCTAACAATACTACATCATATGATATTTTACTTCATCTGATGGATATGGACGAATTACAATACTTTGGTGGTATGATGGGAGCGTTAGAGCACCACACATCTACAACTGTAGTGTTTGTAGATCAAATGAAGCCTCAAGAATTAACACAAAACTTAGTTGATGTGGTTTCGCACGAATTTTTCCACACGCTTACTCCATTAAATATTCATTCAGAGGAAATACATAACTTTGAATATAATACTCCTTTAATGTCAAAGCATTTGTGGATGTATGAAGGTACAACAGAATATTTTGCAAATTTATTTCAAATCAACCAGGGCTTGATTGATGAGCAAAATTTTTACAACCGTATCCTTGAAAAATTAAATTATTCTAAGCGTTATGACGACACGATGTCCTTCACAAAAATGAGTGCGAGTATTGTTGATGAACCTTTTCAAGACAATTATGGAAATGTTTATCAAAAAGGTGCGTTAATTAATATGTGTTTGGACATTATTATCCGAGAGCAGAGTGGAGGAGAACATGGAATACTTTGGGTCATGCAAAACTTAGCTAAACGCTACGGAACCGAGAAACCCTTTAAAGATGAAGAACTTATCGATGAGATCGTTACCATGACATATCCCCAAGTAGAAACTTTTTTCAGGGCTCATGTAGAGGGTACTAAACCTATAGATTACATGGATTATTTTAATAAAGTTGGTTTAACTATTGGAGACACTGAAGTACCACTTTCAAGTATAATTTTTAAGGAAAATCAAAATCTTTTTTTTGAAGCAAAACTAAATGATGAAGGTGTTAACCAGTTTATTGTGAATGGTTTAAATACGACTATTGAATCCATGGGTGTTAATGTAGGAGATGTTTTTTTAGGATTAAATAATAAATTATTTCCTGAAATCAACCAAGAAAATACTAAAGAAATAAATGCATTACTTACTTCAAGTTTTATGTGGGATGACAAAACTGAATTTAGCATTACTGTTCAGCGTAATAATGATATAATTACTCTTAAAGGTATTACCGGAACTCCATCTGTAAAAGTAAGTGGAGTCATAAATGATACTGAGGCTAGTGAAGCTTCCAAAAAATTAAGAAAAGCTTGGCTTAAGAACTAGACCATGAAGAATTAAATCAACTACATATGTTCTATAATTTATATTATGTAAAATAGAATATTTTTAAAGTGAAAAATCATAAATAGTAATTTAATCTCAAATCGCACTACTCTCAATGAAATTAATTAATAAAATAATTATTGGCATAATAATACTAATTGCCTTAGCAGCTAGTTATCTTATATATGGATTATACATAAATCCAAAAAGTCCTCTTGATAATGCATATTATAATAATGGTATGGATGATATTTCAATTCGTTATTACAGACCCCTAAAAAAAGAACGTATTATATTTGGTAATGAAAATGAAGGTGCGTTAGTTCCTTATGGATCTTACTGGCGTTTAGGGGCAAATTTAACCACTAAAATTGAAACTAAAACAACTATCTCATTTGCGGGTAGAGAGCTTCCATCAGGTGCTTACGGACTTTACGCCTATCCTAATAAAGAAAACTGGGTTATTGTAGTACATGAAAAAACAGGCGGGTTTAGTTCTGCTGAACCGGATGAAAGTGGGGTTATTATGAAAATCAATACTGCGAGTCAATCATTAGATGAATCGATAGAAAAATTCACCATTGATTTCGTTGATAATTATCTCAGAATGCGTTGGGATACTACCCAAGTTTCGATACCAATTAATTAATGACATTATTTTTCAGAAATATTCTATGGCTTTTAAAGTCAATTTTAGTTATCCTATTCCTGGGTGGGATTACATACTACTGTATCGATAAGATTCAAGAGAAAAATAATTTAATGGATATTGAGGAATACTCTCCTAAATCCACTTTAATTGTACCAGAGCATACTGTTAAGCGATCAAAATATCCTTTTATTGATGTGCATAATCATCAATTTGATATGCCCATAAAAAACCTTCCTAAGCTTGTATCAGAAATGGACAGTTTAAATATGGCCTTTATGATAAATCTTAGTGGCTTTAGAGGACTATACCTTCGGAAATCACTTGAGAATATTAAGAAGAATGCACCAACTCGATTTGGGCTTTTTCTTAATATTGATTTTGAAGATATTGATGATAAATTTTTTTCAGAAACACAAGTAGCATTAATAGATTCTGCAGTTAAAGCAGGAGTTATGGGATTAAAAGTATATAAATCTTTAGGGCTTACCAGTAAAGACAATAAGGGAGCTCGAATTGCAATAAATGATATACGCCTTGACCCTATCTGGAAAGCTTGTGGTGATAATAATATTCCTGTTCTAATTCATAGTGGCGAACCTGCTTCCTTTTGGAACCCTAAAGATAAGTTTAATGAACGCTGGTTAGAGCTGCGTCAAAAACCAAATCGTTATCGTGATCCTGAAATTAATCCTTCTTTTGAAGAAGTTATTGCCGAACAACATGATGTTTTTAGAAAACACCCTAATACGACTTTTATAAACGCACATTTAGGATGGATGGGTAATGATTTGGATCGCCTAGGAGAGCATTTTGACCTCTATCCTAATGTATTAACGGAAATTGGCGCAGTGTTGGCAGAGATAGGTCGCCAGCCCATAAGAGCTAAACAGTTTTTTACAACCTATCAAGACCGAATTTTATTTGGAAAGGATAGTTATAATGTTAGTGAGTATTATACTTATTTTAGGGTACTGGAAACAAATGATGAATATTTTGAATATTATAGAAAACGACATGCGCACTGGAGAATGTATGGCTTAGCTCTACCCGATTCTGTTCTTAAAAAACTATATTATAAAAACGCTCTTAAACTTTTTCCGAAAATTGATTCAAACTTATTTAAAAATTAAATTATGATACTAGTAAATACTCCCACAATTGAAGGAAAAGTTATAACTGAAACTTTTGGAATTGCGCGCGGTAGCACTGTTCGTGCTAGAAATGTAGGACAAGACATTTTTGCTGGATTAAAAAACTTAATTGGTGGAGAAATATCTGAATACACAAAACTACAAGCAGATTCAAGAGAACAAGCCTTACAACGATTGATTGTAGATGCTGAAAAGATGGGCGCTAATGCAGTTGTGAATGTTCGTTTAACTACCTCAATGGTAATGCAGGGCTGTTCAGAAATATTAGCTTACGGCACAGCAGTAACTATTAAATAAATGGATTTTATCATTCCTATTTTAATTACCATACTTCTTATTTATTTCTTAGTCAAAAGACAGGGAGATAAGAAAAAAGAAAACTTTGAAGATCGTAATAATTAATTTTTAGCACCCATAAAAACGTTTACTCCCTTGGCAATTGGATTTCCAGAAGTTCTTCTAAAACTCACGATCTGCCCAGTGTGGTAAAGTACGTCTGACAAGGGGCCATTAATTAAATTCCATATTGGATAAGAAGTACGGTTACCATCCCTATTGAATTTAACTTTCATTAAAGTAAGTTCTTCTTTTGAAGCATTTAAGAAAAGTAAACTAGCATCTTCCAGAAAAGATAAAGTAGCCTTCCTAAGGTTTGCGTAATTCTGGGGAATATCAGTTAAAGGTCTAATATTTTCTTTACCACTTGCTGCATTAAATATCATATTGGATAATCCATAGACGTGTTTAATAGTTTCTAACATAGATTGAGCCTCTTCTGAAGGGCGATATTTTAAATCTTCGGCCGATAAACCTTCAGTAGCCCAATAATACCTGAACCCTATTCCCTGTGTCATTCTGGCAAGTGAAGTGCCTGTAGTAATATTGTCTGGAGCTCCAGGAATAGTTTTAAAGGGTAGTTTATCTTGTGACATAAGTGAGGTTGAAATAAGGAAAAATACTAAAAAGATTCGCATAAGACATACTAGTTTAAAAAATCTAATGTACTATTTTAGTCAATCAAAAATCTTTTTTAATGGAAAAGAAGTTTAATAGTTTAGAGGATTTAGCCCGTATTCAATTTGAAAGTCTTGAACCAGATCCTGAACCAATCGATATAAAAGGAACCACATTCATAAAACAAAATCTTGAAGCACACTTTAGCAATAAAGGAAGAGCTGGAAAAACGGTTACCATTATTAAAGGATTTAATGGTGAGGCTGTAGCATTAAAAAATCTTGCTAAAACTCTTAAAAATTCAATTGGAGTTGGTGGAACAGTGAAAAATGGAGAAATTATAATTCAAGGAAATTATAGAGATTCACTAATAGTTCTTTTAAAAAAGATGGGTCATTTAATTAAAAGAGTTGGAGGATAATCACCATTCTATACTCCGTTTTCCTTGATTTTTTAAATAAGAATTACAAGAACTAAAGTGCATATTACCAAACCAATACCCCCTATTTGCACTTAATGGAGAAGGATGTCCACTAGTCAATACCAGATGTCTTTCGCTATCAATATATTTTTCTTTTTTTTTGGCAAAGCCTCCCCATAAAATAAACACTAGTCCTTCTTTTTCATCTGAAAGTTTTTTTAAAATAGCATCAGTAAATCTTTCCCATCCTTTTTTTTGATGACTCCCTGGCTCATTTTCGCGAACCGTTAATGTAGCATTAAGGAGTAATACCCCTTGTTGTGTCCAATGACTTAAATTTCCACTAGCTGGATAGGATATTTTAACATCTTCCTGAAGTTCTTTGAAAATGTTGATTAATGAAGGGGGATGCTTTATTCCCTTAGGAACAGAAAAAGATAAGCCATGGGCTTGACCTTCTCTATGATATGGGTCTTGACCTAATATAACAACATTCACATTATCATAAGAACACTTAGAAAAAGCATTGAAAATATCAGTTTTTGGAGGAAAACAATTTTTAAATTTATACTCAGAAGCGATAAAATTAATTAAATGCTTAAAATAAGTAGAATCAAATTCAGTTTGTAAAGGTTTTTCCCAGCTGGGATGTATTTCTAACGTCATGAATTCATTACTTTTGCCTTGTAAAGTTAATAAAATTGAATGGGAAAAATTCCGAAAAAAACTTTAGAAGATCTTGAATATTATGAAGTTCTCCGGCAATGTGCAGATTTTGCTATTACTCCTCTTGGAAAACAGGCTTGTTTATCATTACAGCCTAAAACAGCTATTAAAGAACTTTTAGAAGATCTTAAGGCTGTTTCAGAATACCATGCGTCTTTTGATAATGAAAATCGAATTCCAAATCATGGATTTGACCCCCTTATCAGTATTTTTTCTCTTTTGAGTGTTGAAAATAGTGTATTGGATATTTCAGTATTTAGAATTATTGCAGCTAATACTGAAATCACAAATACTTTATTGATTTTTCTTGTCAAATTTAAGACCTATTACCCTACTCTATATAGCTATACGGACAACTTATATGTTGACAAGGAGATAAAAAAGACAATTGATGCTGTAATAGACCGTTTTGGAGAAGTTCGTGATAATGCATCTGAATCACTCTATCAAATTCGTAAGCAAATACAACAACTTCGATCTAAAATTAGCAGTAGTTTCAACAAAGCCTTGAGTCAGTATCAAAGTGCAGAATATCTAGATGATATTAGGGAGTCTGTTGTTGAAAATAGACGAGTACTGGCGGTAAAAGCAATGCATAGAAGGAAGGTTAAAGGTGCTATAATGGGAAGCTCAAAAACAGGTAGTATCGTTTTTATGGAACCAGAAGCAACTCATGCTCAGAACCGCGAATTACAAAATTTACTTTTTGAAGAGGGAGAAGAAATTAAAAAAATTTTAAGTGTTTTAACGGATTATTTTAGGCCCCACCTTTCATATTTTAAGCTACAGCATGAATTTTTACTAAGTATAGATATGGTTTTTGCAAAAGCTCGCTATGCTCAAGAAATTCGAGGTGTGCTCCCTTTAATTGATCTAACAGATCGAAGAATTGAATATAAAGCTGCATTCCACCCATTACTTCTTCAGTCAAATCGATTAGAAGATAAAACTACCTATCCACAAGATATACTTTTACATCCTGAAAAAAGAATAGTTGTAATCTCAGGCCCTAATGCTGGTGGAAAAAGTATTACATTAAAAACAGTTGGATTACTTCAGCTAATGTTGCAAAGTGGCTTGCTAGTACCTGTTCACGAAAACAGTAAAGCCACTTTATTTAATCAAATCTTAACAGATATTGGAGATAATCAGTCTATTGAAAATCATTTGAGCACATATTCATATCGTTTAAAGAATATGAAATATTTTTTGCGAAAATGCAATACAGATACACTTTTTCTTATTGATGAATTTGGGACTGGCTCAGATCCGGAATTAGGTGGTGCTCTTGCCGAAGTTATTTTAGAAGATTTCTATTCACGAGAAGCTTTCGGTATCATTACAACTCATTATTCAAACTTAAAAGTTTTAGCTAATGAATTACCCGCAATGGTTAATGCCAATATGCAATTTGACAATAAAACCTTAGAACCAATCTTTAAATTAATGATGGGAGAAGCTGGTAGTTCCTTTACTTTTGAGGTAGCCCAGAAAAACGGACTTCCATTTAGCTTAATTAATCGAGCTAAAAAGAAGATAGAGCGAAGTAAAGTGCGTTTTGATGCAACCATAGCTAAACTCCAAAAAGAGCGCTCTCAGATGATAAAAACAGGAGAATCTCTTAAAGTCAAAGAAACAAAAGCTGCAGCAGAGGGAGATAAAATGGAAGAAATTAATGCTAAGTTAAAAACAAAATTAGTTAGCTACCAAGAGTTGTTTGATCATAATCAAAGAATGATTTTATTAGGAAATAAAGTTAATGATATTGCTGAACGGTTTTTTGAAAACAATAAAAAACGACCACTTATTTCGGAATTACTTAGGACAATTGAGTCTGAAAATTCCAAAAGAAAACGAAAATCTAGTACAATTTTTAAAAAAGAACGTGAACTGAAGAAACAACTTGATGAATCTGTCAAAAAAGAGTTAGAAGTTGTTAGGAAGGAGAAGAAAAAAGAAAAAAAGAAAAAAGCTGCTCCTACTCCACCAAAAATAAAACTAAAAGTAGGTGATAGTGTTCGAATGTTTGATGGCCGATCCATAGGGACTATTGACTCTATTGAAAAACAAAAAGCAATTGTTAATTATGGTATTTTCACTACACAAGTAAGTCTTGATTTATTAGAGCTAGTAGAAGTAGGTAAATAGTAAAATTCTTAATGTTATTTAAATAAAAATAGGACCATATTACGTTTGTTTAGTCTTTCAGTTTTCCTATAGATTTACCTACAATCATTGATACAGCTGCATCTCCAGTTACATTAACAATTGTTCTACACATATCCAGTGGTCTGTCTATAGCAAAAATTAAAGCCAAACCAGCTTCAGGTATCCCCGCTTGAGCAAGTACGATAACTAACATTACAATTCCTGCACTTGGAACTGCTGCGGTTCCTATAGAGGCTAATGTTGCAGTTAATACAATACCTAATTGAGCACTCAAGCTTAAATCTAATCCAAATGCTTGTGCTATAAAAACAGCAGCAACTCCTTGGTAAACAGAAGTACCATCCATATTGATAGTTGCGCCAATTGGTAATACAAAACTAGCAACTTCTTTATCTACTCCTAAATTTTTTTCAACGCATTCCATGGTCACGGGAAGCGTAGCAGCACTTGAGCTAGTTGAAAAAGCTAAAAGTTGTGCCGGTGCAATTCCTTTCATGAAAAAAGAAGCTTTTTTATTTGTAAAAACACGAACAATAATTATATAAACTACAATCATAAGGGCCAATCCTATTAGTAACGTAATTGCATATAAAGCTAGTGCTTGAAACAATTCTAGACTCGGTGCCTCTACAACTAATGCTGCTAATAAAGCAAATACTCCGTATGGGGCTGCTAACATTATTAGATCAATTAATTTCAAGATAATATCATTAAAAGAGTCAAAAAAAAATTTTACTGGTTTTACTTTTTTTTCTGGTAATAATATCATTCCAATACCAAAAAACAATGCAAAAAAGATAACCTGAAGCATGTTTTGATTATTAGATGCAGCTAAAAAAATATTTGAAGGGACCACATCTACTAGGGCTTGAAGTGGTCCAGACTCTTGTTTTTTTGCAGCAGCAACTTGTTTCTCTTTGGTGTCTGATGAATAAGCCTCTACAAGTTCTAATCTTGTATCAGTACTAATAGATTTTCCGGGTTGAATAACATTTACTAAGATAAGTCCAATAGTAACTGCTGTCAAAGTTGTTATAAGGTAAGTAACAATTGTTCTTCCTCCCATCTGTGATAACTTGGAGATATCTTTCAGGTCTGAAATACCTTTAATTAGGGAGGCTAAAATTAAGGGAACTGCAATTAATTTTAAGAGATTAATAAAAATAGTTCCAAAAGGTTTGATATAATTCCCAATGAAAGTATCACCTCCTTCAATAAGAGAAAAAATGATTCCAGAGACAACACCAAGGGCCATTCCAATTAATATCTTCCAGTGTAAGGCAAGTTTTTTCATGGGGTAATAAATGTTAACGTTTATTTGTTCTTTTCAATAACATAAAATCAGCTAAAACTAATGCAGACATTGCTTCAACAATAGGAACTGCTCTTGGAACTACACACGGATCATGTCTTCCTTTGCCTTGCATCTCCACCTTTACCCCTTGTGAATTAATTGTTTGTTGATTTTGCATAATGGTAGCTACAGGCTTGAAGGCGACATTAAAATAAATATCCATACCATTAGAAATTCCACCTTGAATTCCTCCAGATCTATTTGTTTGGGTAGTCCCATCTGAATTAAATAAATCATTGTGCTCACTACCCTTCATTTGAGTGCCTTTAAAACCACTACCGTATTCAAATCCTTTCACAGCATTAATAGAAAGCATAGCTTTAGATAATTCAGCATGAAGCTTATCAAAAACAGGTTCACCAAGTCCTACAGGAACATTTTTAATGATACAAGTAATAACACCACCAACGGTGTCACCTTCTTTTCGTATTTGTTTAATATAACGCTCCATCTCATTTGCCATTTTTGGATCTGGACATCGAACAGGATTTTGCTCAACTAAACTAAAATCGATTTCAGAGGGATGGCTATCTAAACTAAGTGTTCCAACACCAGAAACATAGGCTTGAATATTCATAGGAGATAAAAATTGTTTTGCAATTGCTCCTGCAACTACTCTACTAGCTGTTTCGCGAGCAGAACTTCGTCCACCTCCTCTATAATCGCGAATACTGTATTTTTCATCATAAACATAATCGGCATGTGAAGGACGGTAGCTATCTTTTATATGAGAATAGTCATTAGATTTTTGATTTGTATTGTGAATAGCAAATCCAATAGGAGTCCCAGTTGTCTTACCTTCAAAAATACCTGAATAAAAACTCACTTCATCTGGTTCTTTTCTCTGAGTAACAATTGAGGATTGCCCTGGTTTACGTCGATTTAAGTCATTTTGAATCGCATCTAAATCTAATTTAATGCCTGCAGGACATCCGTCAATTACACCACCAATCGCAGGTCCATGAGATTCTCCATAAGTAGCAAGTCTGAAAAGAGTACCGTAAATATTACCTGACATAACTAATTTTTATAATCCCAAAGATAAAGTTAAAGTTTCAGATTACCTTTTACCAAACGTTTTTTAATAAGCGCAGCATTTAAGATACTAACAGGATGAAGGCTTTCACGTTGAGTACCGTCTTTAATTTGATGCCTGCAACTAGTGCCATTTGCAGCAATGACAACATCATATCCTATATTTCTAACAGATGGAAAAAGACGTTCCTCCGCCACTTTCATACTTGTGTCATAATGTTCTTCTTCATAACCAAATGAACCAGCCATTCCACAGCAGCCAGTGTTTAACATCCGAACGTTGTAGTTTTTAGGAAGATTAAGAATTTTAAAAGTATCTGAGGGATTACCCAAAGCTTTTTGATAACAATGGGCGTGAACCTTAATCTCTTTCGCATCCGTATGAAATTGTGTTTCTTGAATGTTATTATTTTGAAGTTCCTTTGCTAGAAAGGAATCTATTAAATGACAATTAGAAGCAAGCTCTTTTGATTCTTTTGGAAAAGAACTAAGTTTCGGATATTCATCTAAAAAGGTATAAATAGCAGAGGGTTCTATACCTAAAAGAGGTGTTTTTTCGGAAATAAGGGGATGATATAATAAGACGTTTTTATTAGCACATTTTTTTGCTTGTTTTAAAAAACCTTTTGAGATATAAGAACGTCCACTTTCTGATGGTCTCAAAACTTTTACCGAATAACCTAAGCCCTCTAAAAGATCTACAGCATCTTTTCCAATGGAAGTTTCATTATAATTAGTGAATTCATCTAAATATAAATAAACACTTTTACTATTATTTGTTAAATATCTGTTATATAGTTTTTTATATAATGATTTCTCAAGTTTAGGAATAGTTCTTTTTAAGGCAATTCTTAATGTTTTTTTCAAAAATACACTAACGAAAGGAGCGCGAAATAACCAGTTTTGAACTAATCGTATCGGCTGAGCTAAATGATTTAACAGACCCACGTTTGCAAATAGCTTGTCGCGTAGTGAGCTTCCGTGAGTTTTTTGATATTGGTATAAGAATTCTGCTTTATATGTGGCAATATCTACACTACTTGGACATTCTGTAGCACAGGCCTTACAACTCAAACAAAGATCAAAGACCTCTTTTAATGCTTCGCTGTCAAATGCATTAGGTTGTATGTTTTGTGTTAACACCTCACGAAGAACGTTTGCTCTTCCTCTGGTATTGTGTTTTTCGTCTCTAGTGGCACGATAACTTGGACACATTGTTCCTGAAGCAGAAACTGAAAGACATTTCCCTGCACCATTACACTTTTCTGAAGCTCTAAGTAATCCTTGGTCAGATGAAAAATCAAAAAGTGTTTTGTGAATTGGCGTCTCTTTTTGTAAAGTTCTAAGGTTTTTGTCCATCGGGAAAGAATCAACAATTTTTCCTGGATTAAAAATTGAGTTGGGATCAAATATCTTTTTAATTCTTTTGAATAGCTGATAGTTTTCCTTCCCTACAACAATTGGTATAAATTCAGATCGAACAATTCCATCGCCATGTTCTCCACTTAAAGACCCTTTGTATTTCTTTACTAAATGAGCCACTGCTAGAGTAATAGTTTTAAAATCTTTAACTCCTTTTTTAGTTTTTAAATTCAAAATAGGCCTTAAGTGTAACTCTCCTGCTCCAGCATGAGCGTAATAAACAACTTCTTGATTAAATTCCTTCATCAGTGCTTGAAAGTCTTTTATATATAAAGCAAGCTGCTTCAGCGGGACTGCAGTATCTTCAATACAAGCAACAGCTTTTGAATCTCCAACAATATTCCCTAATAGTCCAAGGCCAGCATTACGCAATACATTTGCCAAAACTATCTCTTCACCCCATAAAGGAATTGCAGCATAGCTTAATCTTGAATTAATTATAGTTTCTTGAAGAGCTCTTAATTTATTTTTAAGCACTTCTAAAGTATCTTCACGAAGCTCTAAAAGAAGAATTGCTTTAGGATCACCTTCTAGAAAAAAACGATTTTTTTTATATCCTGGATGATCTTTAGTACAGTCTAAAATTATTTTATCCATCAACTCACAGGTATAGAGATGGTGAGTCATTACAGGTACTACAGCCTCCATAGCTTGTTGAATACTATTAAAATGAACGGCCAGCATTACTGCGTTTTTTGGTGGTAGTGGACTTAAAGCTAAGGTAATAGAAGTTGTAAATGCTAAGGTCCCTTCACTTCCAACGAGTAATTTAGCAACATTAAATGGGGGGCCAGATTGAGTAAATGGCTGTTGATTTAATAAAACATCAACTGCATATCCTGTATTACGCCTATGAACACTTACTTCTGGAAAATCTGATTTTATATGATGTCGTACTTTCTCATTATTAAGTTCTTGAAAAAGTGATTTATATATTTCACCTTCCATGTTTTTCTTTAATGTTTTTATACTCAAGTCAGCTGCTGAACAATTTCCAAATTCAACTTCTGAACCATCACTTAAAAGAGTTTCTAAACTCACAACAACATCTCGGGTTACACCATACCTAATAGAAGTTGTTCCGGAAGAATTATTACCTACCATACCACCTAAAAGACAATATTGAGAAGTTGAGGTGTTTGGGCCAAAAAATAAACCTTTCGTTGCTAAAAACTCATTAAGAGCATCTCTGTTAACTCCAGGCTGAACCTTAACTGTTCTAGACTCGACGTCTAAAGCTATGATTTCTGTAAAATGTTTAGAAACATCAACGACAATTCCAGGCCCAACACATTGTCCTGCGAGTGAAGTTCCAGCAGTACGCGGTATTAAACTTATTTTATGGGTATCTGCAAAAACAATTAATTCTTTTAGATCTGCTTTATTTTTTGGAAAAGCAACAGCTAAAGGGTCTATTTTGTATACGGAAGCATCTGTTGCAAATAAGGCTTTGTGGACTGAGTCCCACTTCAGAGTACCTTCTATTTTTTGTTTTAACTCCTCTAGTTCTGATTGCATGCAGGTGGATCGTTTTAAGCGAAAATAATGATTTGTTTTTCAATTCCAACCAATTGTGTAATTTAGCCATTATTTAGAAACCATGATTAAGAAAATCACAAGTGCACTTAGTTTAATACTTTTAACATTATCCTGTCAAAACACTTCAAATACTGTTCGCTTAAGAGGAACTACTGATCTTGGTGACGGAAATAAAATACTTCATGTAGTTGCGGATTTTAATAATCAACCCAAAATTTTAGACACTATATTAGTGAAAGAAAATAGTTTTTCATTAAATCTTGAGATTGAATCTCCAGACATTCATTTCCTTCAAATAAATGGCCAGAAAGAAAGTTTTCCTTTTATAGCTGAGAATGGAACTATTATAATTGATTTACATAAGGATAGCATAGGACTTTCTAAAGCTATTGGCACCATTTCTAATGATGATTTTATGCGGTATAAATCTGAAACACAGGTTTATATTACTTCTTTAAATGCTATTGGAAATGACTTGCAACAGGCGATGATTTTAAAAGATTCGCTCTTAATTCAAGACTTAAAAGATCAATACCAAGAAGTTAGTGATCAGATCAAAAGTTATGAACTTGATTTTATTAGAACATCTAACAATTCTTTTATTTCGGTTTTAATTTTAGAACGATTTGTTGCTAATAAAGGAATTACTATTCCTGAAGCAACTGAAATCTTTGATGGTTTTAATGATGTTATTAAAAATAGTATTTCTGGAAAAAAAGTTTCTAAATTATTAGTTCCTTCGTCAAAACCAGAAGTGGGTTTAACTGCTCCCATGTTTGAAGGACCAAATCCAGAAGGAGTTCTAATTTCGCTTGAAGACCGTTTAGGAAAAATTACAATTATAGATTTTTGGGCAAGCTGGTGTCGACCGTGTCGTGTAGAAAATCCAAGTTTAGTTAAGTTGTATCAAAAATATCAATATAGTGGTTTGTCAATAGTGGGTGTTTCTCTAGACAAAGGAAAGTCTCAATGGTTACAGGCCATAGCAGATGATGGTTTGATTTGGGATCATGTTTCAAATTTAAAATTCTGGAACGATCCAATTGCTAAACTCTATCAGGTAAGTGCTATTCCTGCTACCTTTATTTTGGATGAAAATGGTATTATTATTGCTCAAAATTTAAGAGGTATTCAATTAGAACGAAAAGTAGAAGAGCTTTTAGGCTCTTTATAGTCTTAGTAACGTTGTTTTTTATATAGTATTCCACCTGCTGCAAGGGTAGTAAGAGATAATATTCCGAGCATTAATTGCGAGGTGTAAATTACTTCAGGCATAAAAATAATAGTAATAATTATTCCTCCTAATGCACCACCAAAATGAGCTGTATGACCAATTTGATCATTTTGTGTTTTCATTCCATATACAGTATAGATCAAATAACCTATTCCAAAAAGATAACCAGGAATTGGAATTGGAATAAAAAACAACATCAATTCAATACTTGGATATAATAATAAGGCACTAAACAAAACACCTGTTACAGCACCACTTGCTCCTACTGCAGAATAATTAGGTTCGTTATAATGGAAAAAATATGCAAAAATATTTCCGCTTAATAAACTCCCAAAGTACAGGAAAATAAATGGTGAATTTCCGAGAGCGCCTAAAACAAAATTTACGAAAAAATAAAACGTAAACATATTAAACAAAATATGTGAAGTTGATACATGTAAAAAACCAGCTGTGATTAATCTAATATATTCTCCATCTCTAATTTTAGAAATTTGAAAATGATATTTGAGGAAAAATGATTCTTTTTTAAAACCTGTAACAGTGGCTAAAATATTAGCGCCAATAATTGTATATGCCAGTAATGATAAGTTTTGGATCATAATGTATAAAGCTATCTAATTAACAAAAAACTTATAAGTCAAAAACAATTCCTTGCGCCAAAGGTAATTCTTTAGAATAGTTTAAGGTGTTAGTCTGTCTTCGCATATAAGCTTTCCATGCATCGGAACCACTTTCACGTCCACCACCTGTTTCTTTTTCTCCTCCGAAGGCACCACCAATTTCAGCGCCTGATGTACCAATATTAACGTTTGCAATGCCACAATCACTTCCCCAATGTGATAAAAAAGTTTCTGTTTCACGCATGTTTAATGACATGATTGAAGAAGACAATCCTTGTTTCACTTCATTCTGAATGGCAATAGCTTCTTCTACAGACCCTTCATATTGAATTAAATATAGAATTGGGGCAAATGTTTCTTGGTGAACTATTGGTGCATCATGGTCAATAATAGCTATAGCAGGTTTGACATAACAATTGCTTCCGTATGAACCTTTATCAAGTAAACCTCCTGGAACCAACCAAGAACCACCTTGCGAATCAACTTGTTTACGAGCTTCATTATACATAGTAACTGCATCTTCGTCAATTAAGGGTCCCATGTGATTTTTTTCATCCAAAGGATTTCCAATACGAAGTTGAGCATATGCTTTTTTCAAAACGTCTTTAAAGGTTTCAAATATATCTTTATGAACTATTAGCCTTCTTGTAGAAGTACACCTTTGTCCACAAGTACCAATAGCTCCAAAAACAGCAGCCATTAAGGCAGTATCAAGATCAGCATTAGGTGTAATGATAATTGCATTATTTCCACCCAATTCCAATAAGGATTTTCCTAAACGAGCTCCTACTCTTTTTGCGACATCTTTACCCATTCGGGTAGATCCTGTGGCTGAAACTAAAGCTATTCGTTGGTCATCTGCTAGCCACTTCCCTACCTCAGAGTCACCATTAAGTAGACAAGAAACGCCTTCAGACATTTTATTTTCTTTTAAAACCTCACTAATAATTTGCTGACAAGCAATACCACACAAAGGTGTTTTCTCACTGGGCTTCCAAATACATACATTACCACAGATCCAAGCTAAAGCAACATTCCAACTCCAAACGGCTACAGGAAAATTAAAGGCAGAAATAACACCTACAACTCCAAGTGGATGGTACTGCTCATATAAACGATGTGAAGGTCGTTCTGAAGTCATTGTCACTCCATATAATTGTCTTGAAAGACCAACTGCAAAATCACAGATATCAATCATTTCCTGAACTTCACCTAGACCTTCTTGTAACGATTTTCCCATTTCCAAAGAAACCAATTGTCCAAGTTGAAATTTCTTTTCACGAAGTTTATTTCCTAATTGTCGGACTAATTCTCCTCGTTTGGGTGCAGGGATAATTCTGAAACTTTCAAAAGCATCTTCTGCTTTATCTAGGAGACGTTCATAATCCTCAATAGTTGCACCTTGAACAGTTCCTAGTAAAGAACCATCAACAGGACTATATGAGACAATTTTTTTTCCTTCACCGTGCCATTCTCCTCCTGAGTGACATCCCTTCTGATTGATGTCTATTTGAAGTGCCTGCAATAACTTTTCATGTTCCATAAGGATTTTTATTTTAATTGTGAAGTAAAAGTGCTCTCAAAGATACGGTCTGCATTTCCCGTTTCAAAACCTTCTCTTCTATGTCTTCTTTTTAGCTGATTTTTTGGAAGTTTTGAGAATTCAGGAAGAGGACTTCGTTCAGCAAACTCAACATAGCTTCCAGCAATTTCTTTTGTATTATTATCTGAAAAAGTAGCTGAAACTTTATTGGCAACAGAACTTGTTTGTCGTAACAGCTTATCTTGACTTGTCTTTATTTCACCTCCAGAGGAGTTAAGATGAATACCTATTGATTTTAAAAACATATTAAAACGCTCTAAAGTGTTAAAATTATCTATTAAATCATGGACACTAATAGTATAATGATTAAGGTAATAACGATTATAAATCACCCAAGCTGCATACTCGCTTTCAGTCAAAAGTGCTTCATAATCTTTAAGTGAAGGAAGTCTCCACAATGGAGTTTGAAGATAAGTAGCGACAGCATTCGGATCATTCAGATCTATAGTATCTAAAGGATCAGAGGTTACTGAATCAGTGTATTTATTAATAATTTTTTGTGTAGGAGCTGACAGTTCTAGCACATTTAATTCACTGATAAATATTCGTGGCAAATCATCTGTTGGGGGTTCATACCAAAAGGCATTTAATTTTTTAGCCTTAAAATGGTAAAAATCTTTCTTCTGATAGTCATGTGTTAAAAATATTTTTTCAAAAGAAGAAATTCCTAGAAAAGGAACTCCCAGTGTTCTGAAGGCAACGTGATCATTAACAATGTCACTTTGACTTGCTACCATGCCCTTATCAATCATTGCTTTTGTTATTTTTTTAACATCAGGTACCCGCTTTGCATAAACCGAAAATAGGGCGTCTAAAATCTGAGTCATAATTGTATTACTCTTAAATTTCATAGATAATGAATAAAGTTTATTATTAAGTTTATAAAAATAAAGCTCCTGTGGGAGTTTTTAAGAATTTATCAAAAGGAATTTCTTCTTGTTTTAAAAATCCTTTCAGTGGAAGTGCTCCCGCAGAAACCATTTCAATGACAGCGACTAATGATGCAGCAGTGGTCCATGAAATAGCGCGCCATTTTTTACCTGAAATTTCTATAGGGTAAAAGGCTTTATAATATTCTTTACGAGATAAAACTTTATTATTCCACCCTTCTACTACTGCATATATATAAACAACATCTTCCTCAACAGGAGGTTTTGCATTACTTAAAATTTTCTCCAACTGATCTTTATCATTCTTTAATATAAGTTCATACATTAAAAAACGCATCAATTTTCCATGTCCAGGGTAACGAATGGTTTTATAATTAAGAGTGTCTACTTTTCCTTCAAAGGTATCACATAATGTCCCTAAGCCTCCCGATGTCGTGAAAGCCTCAAACTCTTGTCCTTCAATATTTATATATTCAAAACCCTCTAAAGAAGGTACATTTTTCTTTTGACCATTATGAATAGCTTCAGCATCATTGATGTATTCATTAATCACACCATGAGGAGACCATGTAAAAGAATATGCTAATTGACCATTAGGATATCTAGGTAGCGCGCCTACTCTCAATTCAATATCCCTTAAAGTATCAAATGAAAGTGTAAGGTCTTTCCCTATAATTCCAATTATGCCTGGAGCTAATCCACACTGAGGAGCCATAACTGAATTCCCTGTCTTACTTAGCTCCTGAATAAACTGTGTTGTAGGAACATCTTCTGTTAAATCAAAATAATGTACTTCTAATGCATGGGCAAGAAGTGCAATATCTTTATTTAAAAAAAAAGGTAAACACGACACTACAGCATCATGTTTTTTTAATAATTCCGAAATAAAATCTTTATCTGTCACATCACCTAATAAACATTTAAAAGGTAATTCATATG
>CAJQQG010000055.1 GCA_905480425.1 uncultured Flavobacteriaceae bacterium
GGAAGAACCAATTTTTGATAATAAATCAATCAATGGTGATAGGTTTAATAGATCTGTTTTAATCACACTTTACCAAGAATAAAACAAGCTACTAATGAAATAAGTGAAGACTTGTCTTTGTTTATAGATTAAGTTCAAAAAGAAAAATAAATCGTTATTAGGGGTATTAAATAATTATAAATTCCAGAAATAAATTAATAATTTACTATGGGTGTTTATTTGATTATTGATGTTTTTTTTAAAAAACAATTAATATTGCTTTTCAGATTTAAAAAATGGACAAACGCTTACTTACATTAAAATTTCCCGAATGTGGTGTTACAACTCTTTATGTAAATGGTAAGACTTATACACGTGAAGAATTTCATAAAGCTCAACGATTGGAATTAAGACGTGGAAAATCAGGTCGTTTTGTAAGTAAAGTTATTACCAGATAATACCAATCCTTGAAGGGAGCATCAAAAAATAAAAATTAAAGTTATTAGTTTAGTAGTATTAGGTTAAGCAACTGATGGTTGTTCTAAAGATGAGTTAGTAGATGTTTCATGTCTTGATTTAGAGGCTGGAGAAGCTTATGCATTAAGTTTAAGAACTTCTGATGATACAGAAGAAATGATTGGTGCTTATCCTTATTATTCAACTGTTTGCGGTTGTAATGGTAAAACATATCCGAATGACCACTCTGCCAAGTTAGAAGGTGTTATAAGTTTTACTATGGGTGATTGTGAGAACTAATCATCGTTGTAATGTGATAGGTAGAAAAACAAATTTTTAATTTAAACGGGTTACTATAAAGTCTAACCTTTTTTAAACCACAGACATATTATCTTCGGTACGTTTTTTATTTATATTTGAAATATGAATAAAACCACTAAAATATTAAAAGCACTTCAAAATCGACTTGACAAGGAAGCTGAACATTTCGATAACTTGATTGATATACTTAACTCAAACAAAAGTAAAGAAGAAACAATAGAAGATGTGAAAAGAGAGTTACTTCTTGGACAGCTCAAAAGAAATATAGTTGTCACTCATGAAATAGCTAGTTTACTAAAAGAAGATACACTTGTAGATGCAGAGGGCTTGAGAATTTTAGCCTACACAGAGGATGTTTTAAAAGTGACATCAAAAGTCGAGAACTAAATTTCTTTAGTTTTATTAATGGTTCTTTTTAGTGAAATCGTGACTTGAAATGATTTTTTAACTAGATTATTAATCTTTACACTATGGCTAAAGAATTAGCTTTCTAATGCAAATAAATATAATTATCAAAACGGAATATCCTATAAAAAAAGGGATAACAAAGTTTTGAAGATTAAAGATTAACATGAGTGCCATTAGTAACAATTGAAACCCGAGACCATATAATGAAATTAGGGTCATAAACCACTTTGGGAATGGCTTGCTGAACCTTGCGTCTTTGTCCATGTAATACATACTCTTGTCAAAACATATATACAAAATATTGTAAATTTTATAAAATAGATTTACTCTGGACTGACTTTCGCCTTTGAAGGCTTTTGGTTTGGTATTTTCAATAACCCGGCTGGTAGTATCCCCTTCTACGGAATTTCGTAAAATCACATAATAGAAGTTATAAAGAGTCCCTTGAAGTTGGATCCCCAAAAAAGCGATTAACATAAAAATTATGGAAATATCAGTTAGGTACCAAAAGGATAATAAAAAACAAAAGTTGAGTACTAAATCTGCTATTGAATCATAATAGCGTCCTACATATGAAGGATTTTTTTTTAGCCGTGATAATTCTCCGTCTGCAGCATCTAAAATGGATTTTAATATTATAAAAAAAGCAGATGTCATTAAGTATCCATTTAATAAGAATCCAATTGCTATAAGTCCGGTTATAATAAACATCGTAGTTACATGAATAGCTGTTAAATTCGTATGCTGAAGTCTGCTAGCAATCCAATGCCCCGGTTTACGTCCGTAATCAGATAAGTCTATAAATTGATACTTTTTCGGTAATTTTGACATTTGTAAAACTAGAAGGAGAAAAATTATTTGCTAAAAGTACAACGATTTTTTAGCTTTTTTTTAAATAAAAAAGGCTTTGCTAAAAGTGAAGATATGATTTAAGTGTTGGCCTTTACCTGATTTAAGTCAGTTTTAAATTTTATTAATCTTTTAGTGGTTTTATTTATGATTCAAGCGTAAAAATCACAACTAAATTTTATGAGGTAATTTTCTGCTGTTGGTGGGTTATTAATTAGCATTGTTTTTTAGTGCCCCAGGTCCTTTTACAAATCGTCCCGGGAAAGAATTCGTATGCTTTCCGTTTTTGATTACAGCAGATCCATTAACCCACACATATTCAATACCATTTGCATATTGTAATGGATTTTCAAACGTAGCATTATCACCAACAGTATTGGGATCAAATATAACTACATCACCAAAATAATTTTCTTTTAATAAACCTCTATCTTTTAGTCCTAAATTACTAGCGGGAAGTCCACTCAATTTTCGAATAGCTTCTTCAAGGGATAAAAGATTTTCGTCTCTTGAAAATTTACCGAGAACCCTAATAAAACTTCCATATGCTCTTGGATGAGTTCTAAATCCTTCTTTTGGGTCGGAATAAGAGCCAGCATCAGAACAAAACGAAACCCATGGGAGTTTAATTTTTTTCTTAATGTTTTGATCGCTCATACTAAAATAGATACACTGAATTCGACTATCATCTTCAATAATCATATCTACTATAGTTTCTTCAGGACTTTGTTTTCTCATTTCAGAAGCTTCCGCAATAGTTTTTCCTTGATACTTATCTGCCATTGACGGGTTTTTAAATCCAACCATAAGTATTCCCTCTGGGGGTTGTTGACTGAGTTCTTCTCGGATGTCTTTAAGCAACATCTTTCGAGCTTTTGGTTCTTTCATACGATTGATCCAAGCTTTATGACCTCCCTCTTGAACCCAAGTGGGTATTACACCAGTTAATCCGGTCGAACTGGCAGGATAAGTGTACATGTCTGCTGTAATCTTTAAGCCCTCTTTTTGGGCGTTTTCAACACGTTCAATAATTGTGTCTAAAAGGTGCCAATTCGGTCTTCGCGAAGCTTTTAAGTGATAAATTTCTGCTGGTAGCTCAGCTTCTCTGGCAATTGTAATTAATTCTTCCAGCGCTTCTATTACACGATTATCTTCATTTCGCATATGAGAGATATACATACCATTATATTTAGAAACTATTTTATTTAAGGCAATGAGCTCCTCAGTGTCTGCATAATCTCCAGGGGCATAAATCAAAGAAGAACCAATTCCCATAGCACCTTCTTCCATTGCTGTTTTAACGGTTTTTTGCATCTCATTAATTTCTGAAACACTTGCTTTTCTATTGGCATATCCAATATGTTGAATTCGAACAGTAGCTGCCCCTAGAAAAGAAGCAATATTAGGAGAAACTTTGTTTTTGATTAATTTTTCCATAGCCTCACCAAAAGAAATATAATCTAAACTATCAGGATGTCCATTAGGACCTGCAGAAGTTCCTTCTCCAAAAACTTCTAAAGTTACTCCTTGTTTAAGATCACTTAGAGACCGACCATTTTTTAACAAAGAAGAATATCCCCAACTTAACATGTTTATAAAGCCGGGTGACACTCCTTTACCAGTAGCATCTATTTTGTTTTTGGATTTAAATTCTTTTGGAGGACCAACGTAGATAATTTCATCTCCTTTCATTGCAAGTGTACCTATATAGGAGGGAAGTCCAGAACCGTCATATATAGTTCCATTTTGGATAACAGTATCACAGATAGGATCATTATTACAACTGAAAAAAACGAAGAAATTAACAATAAATAAAGTAAATAATGTTTTTGAGTTCATTTTAAATTTATTTAGGTCTAATTCTATTCAATTTAGAGATATTCTTATAGAATCACAAATCCTTTAAATTAAAAGGGTAATATGCCCAACGTTTAAAAAAAACTCTCCACTTTAGAGGATGTGAATTAAGAATCTTTATTATTATTAAAGTCACCTTTAGGTAAAAGTATTCGGCTCTTTTGGCAATTGCTTCTCATGAAAAATTAAAATAATTGTTGTTCAAGTATTTTTGATTTTAGGGAGTTGAGTTATTGTGAATACATAAAAGATTTATTTTACCTTACCTTTAGATTATGGATAGTTTAACAAAAACACAAAAATTATTAATTGCTGGTGCACTTTGGATTGCTACTGGAGTCTTTGCATATATCTACTTCACCAAGTAATAAAAACCTAGGATGTTTACGTCATGGATTGGAAAACCATTTATCAATTAGTTTACAAGGTAAAATCTCGCTGGGTATTCATGTTTAAGTACTGTTTTCTGTCTACGGTAATTATATTAATTACTGCATGTTCAAATGATGGGATCTACTTCGAAAACTCATATTTGATTGAAAATATTAGTATTATTCACCCAATTGAGGAGGTTGAAAATCAGATGACTTTGGTCATAAGTGAAAATAAAATAATAAACCAATTTAAAACCAATCAAGTTAAAGTATCTCAAAAAAATGTTATTTATGATGGATATGAAAAATATATTATGCCTGGTTTATGGGATGCACATATTCATTTTGCTTATGAAACTGACTTAGCGAACGCGATGCCAGATTTATTTTTAGCACATGGTGTAACTAGCCTAAGAGATACCGGTGGAGAGATTGATTTTGTTAGCTCTTTTAAACAAAAATCACTTGAAAACCCAAAAACAACACCTCGAGTAAAAATTGCAGGTCCTTTAGTAGATGGTAATTATAATGTATATGATGGGAGTAGTCCAAACTATCCTGAACTTTCAATTAGAACGGTCAATGTGATAGACTTAAAAAAACAAGTTCAAATATTAATTGACAAGAATGTAGATTTTCTAAAAGCATATGAAATGTTAAGTCCTGCTCAATTTGAAGCTATTGCTGAAATTGCTAAAGAAAATAATTTAAAACTAACGGGTCATGTTCCATTGAGCATGAGTGTAATAGATGCCTCGAATCTAGGATTAAATAGTATTGAACATTTAAGAAACATAGAACTCTCGATGAGTACTCACTCCGAAAGGTTTTTAAAAGAGCGTAAAGAAATATTAGAAAATAAAAAACAAATAAAAGGATCTCAATTGAGAAGAACATTGCATAAAAAGCAGCGTTTTAAATCGATTTATAGCTTGGATTCTAGTAAAATAAAAGAGGTTGTTTCGGTTTTAGCTAAAAATAAGACATGGCAAATACCCACTCTAAGACTTTACAAAAACTATGTTTATCAAAAGTATAAAGACTCATCTTATACTTCTTATTTTAAGATGCTTCCAAAAAATAAAAAAGAGGAATGGATCAGTGAGATTAAAGAAATTCCTAGGAATTTAAATGTAGATTTAAAAAATTATAGTGATTGGACACAAATAATGGTAAAATATATGAATCTAAATGGAATTAAATTTATGGCTGGAACTGATGTCCCAATTGGTTATTTACTTCCAGGATTAAGTTTACACCAAGAACTAATAGAATTAAATAATTCAGGTCTCTCCAGAAGAGAAGTAATTCAATCTGCTACTATCAATCCTGCAAAATATTTCAATATGAATGATTCTCTGGGTAAGGTAAAAACAGGATATATTGCAGATCTTGTTATTTTAAACAATAATCCACTTGAAAACATTGAGAACACTTTGAGTATAAATGCTGTGATTAAAGATGGAAAATATTTAGGGAGGAAATATTTAGATTCACTTTTGTATCATAATAAAGATGATCAGTATTTTCGAAAATTAATTGGTGAATAAAAAATTTTTCAGCGTTAAATATAGAGAGTGCTTGAAGTAAATAAATTATTATAGCTGTTTTGAGTATTTTTTATTTAATTCTACCAAAAAAAGTCATTCTAGACTGTTCTGATAGAGATATTCCTTTAGTTTCATTATAATTAAAGGTTACTAATATTCTCTCTCCTTTTTCAACTGCAGTAACCTGATGTATTGATTTATTACCCTTAAAAATCATTAAATCACCTTCAAGACTATCTACTTTTGTCCCTTTAACTTTTTCATCTAATATTTTTTTCACAAAATCATAGTCTTCACCACCTTCTTTATATCTCATATCATTAAAAAACTCATATACACCTCCTTGAGTACAATTTTTAACTAATAATGTTATCGTATAGTCTGAATTATCAAAGTGCCAACCTAAAGCATCTCCTTGATCATAATAATTTATGTTTATACTAGAAAGAGGATCTTGATATGGATGTAATTTCTCTTTATTTAAAAGATCTAGAAAAAAAGATCTAACTACAGTAGAATCATATATTTTTTGAAGAATCGATTTTTTTGGAATTAAATCATTAGGAATACATTTTTTTGATGTAC
>CAJQQG010000056.1 GCA_905480425.1 uncultured Flavobacteriaceae bacterium
TTTAATTAAGTATGCATAGACAAGTGTCTTGCCTTTCTCAGTGTCCTCTATGTCATACTCTTCATTTATAATACTCTTTTCCCACTGGCTAGCTATAAGTCTTGCTTTTTCTGAGTAATCTTTATTTTGCTGTCTCTGTGATGAGGTTCTTGGGTTCTGAATTAGTTTAAAGTCTAAAAACCTTCTCTTTCTTTGTGCCTTCTTTTTTCCATCAATGTCAACATAGTAACCCATATGACAATCAAGGATAATTGATGTTGTACCATCCTTATTTTCTCTTTCTCTAATTTTAACCCTACTACCTTTCAAGTGACATATATTTTAAAAGTGACACAAAAAACTGTTTTAAGTGACACAGGAGTGACACAAATATAAGAAGTTAATCTAACTTAATGAAATTTAATAGTAATAGAATGACAGTAAAAATAGGCTATTAGGAAGCTAATAGAGTTTAATGATTATAGCTCCATATACTCTACAATAATCTGACCTAAATTCCAACTAGGTATATAATAAGTGAAAGATGAATCCTGAAGAATTTCATTAAAAATACGTTTTTGTAAAACACTAGAATTACCCGTAATAATAGTTATTGAAAAAGCACCTTTACTTTTTTCTTCATTCAAGGCTTCTTTGACTTTTTCCATTGCCTCTTTATGTCTAATAAGGTGAAGGTCTATTGTTTTTATTTGCGTTTTTTTTTAGAATGAATACTATATAAACTATCTGTTTTTTCGGGATGCAACATATCGTTTGATGTGCATTTGGTCTAACGAATCTGAATCACCGTAATGATCTCTTAATTCCGAAAGTCTCAAATGCAAACGTTTTTGAACACTCGAATATTTAGGATTATCATAAAGATTATTCATTTCAGAAGGGTCTTGATCTAAATCGTATAATTCCCATTCGTCAATGTCATAATAGAAATGCATGAGTTTGAAACGTTCTGTTCTAACCCCATAATGGCGTTTTACCATATGAACAGATGGATATTCGTAATATGTATAATATATGGCATCTCTCCAAGTACTTTCTTTTTGATTTACAATATTTCTAAAAGATGTTCCTTGAATATCTTCCGGTTTTTTAGCTCCTGCATAATCTAAAAAGGTAGGTGCAAAATCAAGGTTTTGAATCATTTCATTAACTATTGATCCTGCAGGAATTTCTTTAGGATATCGAATTAATAATGGAGTGCGGAAAGACTCTTCATACATAAATCGTTTGTCAAACCATCCGTGTTCTCCCAAATAAAACCCTTGGTCCGAGGTATAAACCACAATAGTATTTTCTGTCAAACCTTCTTGATCAAGATAATCTAAAACCTCACCTACACCATCATCTACCGATTTAATAGTGCGTAAATAATCTTTAAGATAGCGATTGAATTTCCATAAGGCAAGCTCTTTCCCATGTAAATTTTGAGATTTCATAGCCTCATTTTTTGAAGTATAGGCATCAAGCCAAGCTGACTTTTGTTCTGGGCTGAAACGTTCTAGTTCTCTTTCAAAGCCAGTATTATTTCCATATGGATCGGTACGCATTTTAAAATCGTGACCCCAGCGTCCATGACCACCATTACCATGAGCTGCTGAGATTTGTTCTTCGGAAGCAGCTATAAGCATTTCTTGAGTCTTAGCAGCAGTTCCTCTGTTGTCATAATTATCAAAAAAGTTGGAGGGAGGATCAAAGGTTTTGTCATCAAATAAGGTAAGATACTTCTCTTCTGGTTTCCAATTTCTATGAGGTGCTTTTTGGTGATATAATAATAAGAATGGTTTGTTGGGATCTCTTTTATTTTTAAGCCAATCTAAACTCAATCTGGTTGTAATAGTTGTTACATATCCTTCAATTCTTTTTTTTATACCATCAATTAAAAAATCCGGATTATAATAATGCCCTTGACCGGGAAGAACTGCGGAATAATCAAACCCCTGAGGTAGTCCTCGCAAATGAATTTTACCGACCATTGCCGTCTGGTATCCAACGGTTTGAAGTTGCTTAGCAAAGTTATCTTGATCCCAATTATAATCCTGAATATTATCTACTTTTCCATTGATAAAACTATGTTTTCCAGTCAGCATTACCGCCCGGCTGGGGGCACATATTGAGTTGGTAACAAATCCTTTCTTAAAAAGCGCTCCTTCTTTTGCTATTCTATCAATATTAGGAGTCTCGTTTAAGCCATGACCATATGCACTAATAGCTTGGTAGGCATGATCATCAGACATTATGAAAAGGATGTTGGGAGGAGGAGTGGTTTTTTGACAACCAAAAAAAATAAAAAAACTCAATAAAAGGATAAATAACTTTTTCAAATGAAATATATTTTTAGTTAATTTTAAAGATAAGGAAAATAATAAAAGGCATTAACTTCTAGTTGTTGTAACCAAAGCGTTTAAGCTGCTCTGAGCTAGAGCGCCAATTTTTAGAAACCTTAACGTACAATTCAAGATGTATTTTTTTTCCAAAAAACTTTTCTAAAGATTTTCTAGCCCCTATTCCAACTCTTTTTAATGCACTTCCTTTATGTCCGATAATAATACCTTTTTGCGTTTCACGTTCAACCATTATGATAGAACGAATTTTAATGATTTTATTATTTTCAATAAATTCTTCCGTGATTACTTCTACAGAATATGGAATTTCTTTTGAATAACGCTTTAAGATCATTTCCCGTATGGCTTCATTAACAAAAAAACGTTCTGGTTTATCCGTCAGTTGGTCTTTTGGGAAGTAAGCTGGAGAGTTTGGTAATATGCCAATTAAAATATTTAAAAGCTCAGATATAAAAAAGCCTCTTAGCGCAGAAATAGGATAAACTGAAGCTTGAGGAAAAACATTTTGCCAATGAGCTACAGATTTTTCCAGTTCTTCTTGAGTGATCAAGTCAATTTTATTTATTAAAATTAGTAGCGGACCTTTAGTTTTTTTTATTTTTTCAAATAACACTTCATCTTTAAGTTCTAATTCTTCTGGTGAAACCAGATAAACCAAAATATCAGCATCTATGAGGGCTTCTTTCACAAAATTCATCATTGAATTTTGCATTTCATAAGCAGGTTTGATTACTCCGGGTGTGTCTGAAAGGACCATCTGAAAATCATCACCATTAATAATACCTAAAATTCTATGACGTGTAGTTTGTACTTTGTCGGTAATAATAGATAGTTCTTTACCTACCAAAGCATTCATCAAAGTAGACTTCCCTACATTAGGATTTCCTATAATGGACACAAAACCTGATTTATGTTTTTTTTCTTCCAAAAAAAATTGAATTATTTGTTTGTAAAAATCCCCTATTGTT
>CAJQQG010000057.1 GCA_905480425.1 uncultured Flavobacteriaceae bacterium
GAATACTTTTCATAATTAAATCTATTATTGCTTTTCAAATTCTTTAAAAGGCTATAATACATCATTATATTTTATTTAAACATAATCATTCAAAGTAGTTTTGAATTTGCATTCGATCCCTGATTTTTTCATGATAAAAAAGAGTGAATAATCAATAGTACAAATTTCAGAATCAAATTATGGAAGTCAAAAATTAGTATAAAAAAAGGGAAACAATCTTTCGATGTTTCCCTTTTGTACTCGAGGCGGGACTTGAACCCGCACGACCGCAATGGTCATTGGATTTTAAGTCCAACGTGTCTACCAATTCCACCACTCGAGCAATCGACAGAGCGAAAGACGGGATTTGAACCCGCGACCCCCACCTTGGCAAGGTGATGCTCTACCCCTGAGCTACTTTCGCATTGTGGATTGCAAATGTAAAATAATTTTGATTCTTTCTGAATTATAGTTAAGTAATTTTCTTTAAAAAAATTAACCTATCACAGTTATAAAAAAATGGGTTATTTCTGAGACAAACGTCTTTTAATGTTATTGAGTTGCATGAGAGCTTCTACTGGGGTTAAAGTATCAATATCAATGGCCGCTATCTCATCTCGTAATCCCTCTAAAAGTGGATCATCTAAATTAAAAAAACTTAGTTGTAATTCCGTTTCTTTATCAGCAGAAGAAGATGTTTTTTTACTCAAACCATGTGAAGCCTCTAAAGCTTTTAACTTATTTTGAGCTGAACTTAACACGTACTGAGGCATACCTGCCATTTTTGCTACGTGAATTCCAAAACTATGAGCACTTCCACCGGGAATAAGTTTACGTAAGAATAACACACTGTCTTTTGTTTCTTTAATAGAAACATTAAAGTTTTTAATACGCTCATAGCCAAGTGTCATTTCATTCAATTCATGGTAATGAGTAGCAAAAAGAACTTTAGGATGATAAGGGTGCTCATGAAGATATTCTGCTATTGCCCATGCTATTGAAATTCCATCATAAGTACTGGTACCTCTCCCAATTTCGTCTAAAAGGACTAAACTATGTTCTGATATATTGTTTAATATAGAAGCTGTTTCATTCATTTCTACCATAAAAGTTGAGGCGCCCATAGAAATATTATCACTAGCTCCTACTCTAGTGAAAATTTTATCTACAATCCCCAGTTTTGCACTTGTTGCTGGCACATAACTTCCTAATTGAGCCAACAAAGTTATTATGGCTGTTTGTCTTAAAATAGCTGATTTTCCTGACATATTGGGTCCGGTAATCATCATAATTTGTTTGGAATTAGGATCCAACGAAAGATCATTGGGAATATAAGGGGTCCCTAAAGGTAAGTTTTGTTCTATTACAGGGTGGCGTGCTCCTTTTAATTCTAACTCCGTTCCTTCTGTTAATTTAGGACAACAATAATTGTTTTTTAATGCCGTTTTAGCAAAGCAACTAAGTGCATCCCATTGAGCCACTGCATTAGCATTAAGCTTTAAAACCTCTAACTCCTTTTGTAAATCAACCAACAAAGAAGCAAACAATTGTTGTTCTAATTCCAAAATACGCTCTCCTGCTTGTAGAATTTCTGTTTCAAAAACTTTCAATTCTTCTGTAATGTATCGCTCTGCATTTACTAGAGTTTGTTTCCTAATCCAATCCTCCGGTACTTTTTCTTTGTGAGAATTACGTACTTCTATATAATACCCAAATACATTATTAAAGGCGATTTTTAAAGATGGGATTTTAGTTCTTTCAGACTCACGAGCTAACATAGCATCTAGATGGAATTGAGAAGTGTCGCGCAAACTTCTTAAGGCGTCTAGGGGCTCTGAAAATCCATCTGCGATAACATTCCCCTTAGATATCAAAACAGGAGCTTCTGGATGTAAGCTTGTTTTGATTAATGAGATAATAGTATTGCATCCAGGAAGGATTTTTAATTGTGCTTTTATAGTTTTATTAGGACTTTTTCCCAATTGATGTTTTAATACCTCAATCTCACTTAGAGATAGGTGCAATTGATTTAAAGCTCGTGGACTAATTTTTTCAGTTGCTATTTTAGCCATGACACGCTCAACATCAATAATATTAGCTAACAAACGTTGTGTTTCTTGAAGTACTTCTTTTTGATCTAAAAACCCTTGCACCACTTTATGTCTAGCTTCAATTTGTGTTTTATCTTTTAATGGAAATGCTAGCCAACGTCTCATTAAACGTCCACCCATGGGGGTTTTCGTATGATCTAAAATTGAAATTAAAGGAATACCCTCTGGATGTGTGGCGTGAAAAAGTTCTAGATTTCTTTGAGTAAAACGATCCAGCCAAACAAAACCATCCTGAGCAATAGGTGAAATTCTGGTGATGTGTTGTAACTTTCTATGTTGTGCTTCGGATAAATAATGCAATACCGCTCCCGCTGCACAAATTCCAACCTTATATTGTTCGATTCCAAAACCGGCCAATGAGTTGGTTTTAAAATGCGTGGTTAGTTTTTCTTGAGCAGTGCTTAATTCAAATGCCCAATCTTCCATGAAAAAACAATGAAATTGTGTTCCAAATTGTTGTAAAAATAATTTTTTTTTAGGTTTTGGCACCAACACTTCACTAGGAGAAAAACTTTGAAGCAACTGCTCAACTTGCTCTGAAGAACCTTCAGCAACCCAAAAATCACCAGTTGATATATCTAAAAAAGAAACTCCCCATTTTTTATCAAAAAATACTGCTGCAAGGTAATTATGCTTTTTTTTGTCTAATACATCATCATGTAAAGAAACCCCTGGAGTTATTAACTCTGTTACCCCTCTTTTTACAATGGTTTTTGTCATTTTAGGATCTTCCAGTTGATCACAGATAGCAACTCTACATCCTGCTTTAACAAGTTTAGGCAAATAAGTATTAAGCGAATGATGAGGAAAACCTGCAAGTTCAATCTCACTAGTACTTCCAGCACCTCTTTTTGTTAAAACAATACCCAGTAATTTTGCAGCCTTAATTGCATCAGTACCAAAGGTTTCATAGAAATCACCTACACGAAACAACAACAAAGCATCTGGATATTTTGCCTTTATCTTGTTGTACTGTTTCATTAAAGGTGTTTCTTTTACTATTTTACTCAAAATTTAAGGTTTATACGAATGTATTTAAAATTTGATTGTTTTTGAAAAACAAAGATGCAAATAGCTTCATAAAAATAAGAGATTGTATTTTTGTTTTTTCTAAAAAGTTATGCGCAAATTAAAAAACGAAGAACTCAAACGTAAAACAGTAGTAGATTTTAAAGAAGCTACAAAAACGCCACTGATTCTTATTTTAGATAATATCAGAAGTCTTAATAATATTGGCTCCGTATTTCGTTCTGCAGATGCATTTTTAGTTGAAAAAATATATCTCTGTGGTATCACTGCAATACCACCCCACAGGGATATTCATAAAACAGCTCTAGGAGCAACTGATAATGTTGCATGGGAATATGTTGAGAATACTTTAGTGGTTGTTAAAAAACTTCAAGAAGAAGGTACTTCAGTATGGGCTATTGAACAAACTGAAAATGCAACTTTATTAAATTCTTTCAAGCCAAAACCCAAAACAAAACATGCTTTTATATTAGGAAACGAAGTCCGGGGAGTTTCACAAGAAGTAGTAAGTGCCTGTGGTCAAGCTCTCGAAATTCCTCAGTATGGAACTAAACATTCCTTAAATATAAGCGTAGCTACCGGTATTGTTGTTTGGGATTATTTTACAAAAATTTAGCGCTATAAATTTTTCTTAGTAAATGCTGAAATCCCTGCTCACTTTCTTTGAAATCATAGGTAGCAGCATCAATCTTTAAAACTAAAAATGGTAATTCTGTTTCCAATATTTTTTTATATCCTATTTCAATTTTTTTAAGGTATGCATCTTCAATATTCTGCTCGTAACTCCGCCCCCTTTTCTTTATTTGATTTTGTAAATAGGGAACTTCTGCTGTTAAAAAAACTAAGATACTTGGAGACTTTTGTTTATTTACACACTCTAAAAATGATGCTTTATACTTTTTAAAAGTTTCAGAGTCTAAATTTTGTGCTGCAAAAACCAATGATTTATATAGCATATAATCTGCAACTGCTGGACCGGTATTCTGAGACCAAAATTTATCAACTTGTTTTAATCTATCATGCAAGAAAAAGGTCTCTACGTCCAATGCATATTTTTCAGGCTCATTATAAAAAAGTTTTAAATAAGGATTATCGGCATACCCTTCTAACAGAATTGGAACCTGGAAGCGATCACTTATTTTCTTCGCCAGGGTTGTCTTCCCAACGCCTATATTCCCTTCAATTGCAATAAAGACAGAGTCTTCAAAAATTTCAGGAGTCCAAAATGATAATGGAAAAGGATTACAAAGTGCATTATCAGGACTTTCATGAATCAAGATTGATATTGATTTTTTCAATATTGGATGCCTCCAGCTTGGGGCGATTTGAGAAAGAGGTACTAAAACAAAATTACGTAAATGGAGTCTAGGATGTGGTAAGGTCAACAAAGATGAATTAATAATCAGATCGTCAAAAGATAAAATATCTAAATCTATAATTCTTGCAGAATATCCATCTTCAGAATTTCTAACTCGCCCTAATTTTTCTTCAACCTTTAGAAGTGTTTTTAATAACTGTTCAGGAGTCATGGTCGTCTCCAATTCAGCACAGGCATTATAAAAAGAAGTGCTCTCAAATCCCCAAGGAAGAGTTTCATAAATAGGTGAAATTACTAGTACTCTAATATCCTCAGTTTCAAGCAATATTAAAGCTTTTGTTAAATTATCTAGACGATTGCCTAGATTACTCCCTAATGATATAAAAATATGTTTCTCAGCCATTTCTTAGTCTGTTTCACAAAGCTACAAAACCCTATATTTGCAACACCAATAATTTTATTATGAATTTTATAAAAAGTTTTTTTGCATCAATTTTAGGTACTTTAACTGCATTAGGTATTTTCTTTGTTATGGTTTTGCTCATTATTTCAGGTTTTGCAAGCCTTATGAATGCTCCTTCAGGAGGGGGATCAATTTCAGACAATAGTGTTTTAAAGCTAGATTTAAACGGTACCATTTTAGATCGTGCACCAACATTTGACGAATTACAGCGTGTTTTAGGTTTGGAGGAAAGTACCTTAGGACTCCCAAATATAATTGCTGCTATTGATAAAGCTAGTAAACATGATAAGATTAAAGGCATAAGCTTGCGTGCGGATTTTATATCTGCAGGCTGGGCGCAAACACGAAGCATCAGGAATGCTCTACTTCGCTTTAAAGAAAGTGGTAAATTCATCTACTCCTATGGAGATATATACAGTCAAAAGGGATATTATTTGTCATCTGTGTCTGACTCTATTTATCTAAATCCATTAGGTGCTTTAGAATTTAAAGGATTAGCATCTGAAGTTCTTTATTACAAAAATTTTCAGGATGAATATGGTCTTAAAATGGAAGTAATTCGCCAAGGAAAATATAAAAGTGCGGTGGAACCATACTTAGAAAATGAAATGAGCCCTGCCAACCGGTATCAGATAAAATCACTCTTAAAAGATATTTGGGAAACCTTAAAAACAGAAATTGCTCATGCTCGAAATTTAGTTCCTGAAATATTAGATATAATTATAGAAGATCAAAAAATAAATATTGCAGAAGATGCCATAACAGAAAATCTTATTGATGGACTCATTTATAAAGACATTTTTGAGCAAAAAATAAAAACAAGAATGAATATTGCTTTCGAGGATGATCTTAAAATTGTCTCAATCAAAAAGTTAAATAATAATGTTTCAACATACAACGCTTCAATAAAAGATCGCATTGCAGTAGTTTATGCAAGAGGACCCATTCTTTATGGAGAAGGCACTGAAAATATTATTGCTCAAGGTGTTTTTGTAGAGACACTCGAAACACTCGCTAAAGATGATTGGATTAAAGCAGTAGTACTTCGCATAGAATCACCCGGCGGAAGTGCTTTGACCTCTGAATTACTTTGGAGAGCTATTGAAAATTTAAAAGAAAAAAAACCATTTATTGTTTCTATGGGAAATGTTGCCGCATCAGGAGGTTATTATATTGCCGCAGGTGCTGATCAAATTTTTGCAGACCCCTTGACTATCACTGGTTCTATTGGAGTATTTGCTACACTTCCAAATGCGAATGGTTTGATGAAAAACTTAGGCATCAATGCACAAACAGTTGAAACGCATAAAAATGCATTAGGCTACAGTCCTTTTCAACCCCTTTCTAAAGCATTTGAAAAACAAACTCTATTAGGAATTGAAAATATATATACTATTTTCAAAAAGCGGGTGATAGATGGGCGAGGATTAAGCCCTGAAGCCGTTGAAAATATTGCACAAGGTAGAGTATGGACTGGAAAACAAGCGGTAAAAAACGGACTAGTTGACTACTTAGGTGGCTTAGACGATGCTTTAGCCGCAGCAGCAAAAGCAGCAGATTTAGAAGATTATAACAAAATGGAATATCCTATTTTTAAGGAGGATTTAGAGTCTATCCTTTCTGGTATTACTCCTTCTTTAAAACTAAAATCTTCTTTGACAGAATGGTTGCCCAAAAATTTAAAACATTCCTTTGAAATAATTAAAACAGAAAATTCCTTACTTTCAATACAAGCACTTGTTCCTTTTGAATTAAGTATAAAATGACCAAACAAAAAAAAGCTTTTGCTCAAAGATTATACCTCTATTTGGCAAGTTTATTTATTACCTCGCTGGTGGTATCAAATCTTATTTTTCAGAAGTTCTTTTACTGGAAACCGTTTGAATTATCCATTTTTGGAAATGAACTATTTGAGCTCTCGGTGGGTATTCTTCCTTATCCAATTACCTTTTTAATTACAGATTTAATTTCAGAAATTTATGGAAAAAATAAAGCTAATCAAGTAGTGATTGCGGGTATATTTGCTTCTGTATTTTCTATGGTAATTGTACTTGTTGCTAATTATGTTCCTGCGTTAGAAAATTCACCAATAAATGATACCATCTTTAACCAAGTATTTGCGCTTTCACCCATTGCAGTTCTAGCATCTATGATAGCTTATTTAATGGCGCAATTTGTTGATATTAAAGTCTATCATTTTTGGAAAAATAAAACAAAAGGGAGAATGCTTTGGTTAAGGAATAACTTTTCAACGTTTAGCTCCCAATTTATTGACACTTTTCTTGTAATTAGTTTACTATGTCTCTTTGGGATATTAGATTGGAAATTATTTTGGGGCCTTGTTCTTTCAGGATTTTTATTTAAAATCTTAGTAGCTTTATTTGACACTCCCTTTCTGTATTTTTTTGTAGGAATATTTAGGAAAACTTTCGATTTGAAACCTAATCAAGAAATTGAAATATAAAAAGTCATGAGCCAAGAAACTGATGGAGTACGTATTAATAAATACCTTAGTGAAATTGGACATTGTTCTCGAAGAGCTGCAGATAAATTAATAGAAGAAAGGCGTATAAAAGTTAATGGACAAAGCGTTGTTATGGGGCAAAAGGTAACAGCCCAAGACCGTATTGAAGTAGATGATATTCTAGTAGAAGATCTCCTAGAGCGTAAAATATATATTGCCTTTAATAAACCTGTAGGTATTGTTTGTACCACTGATACTAGGGTAGAAAAAGATAATATCATTGACTATATCAATTACCCTTCACGTATTTTCCCTATTGGACGATTAGACAAACCTAGCGAAGGCTTAATTTTACTTACCAATGACGGTGACATTGTCAATAAAATTTTAAGGGCCAGAAATAATCATGAAAAAGAATATTTAGTAACTGTAAACAGACCTGTGACAGAAGAGTTTATTAATGAAATGGCAAATGGTATTCCCATTTTAGATACTATAACACGTAAATGTTTAGTGGAACAAATTCATAAAAAAGAATTTAAAATTACTCTAACTCAAGGTCTAAACCGTCAAATTAGACGAATGTGTGAATATCTAGACTACCGGGTTGTTAAGCTTAAAAGAGTTCGTATAATGAATATTAAACTTGATATAGGTGTCGGAAAATACCGAGACATTACAAAAAAAGAGTTTGATGAATTACAAAATTTAATAGCTGAATCTGATAAGCATATTGACTAAGAAATTGTCAGCTTTACACGCTGCCCTTCATTTGTACGAACATTAAAAACAGTTTGATCTTCAAAAAGTAAATACTGTCCCTTAACGCCAATTAATTTTCCTTCAAATAAAGGAATTTTAGTAAGATTCAAACTATTTACTTTTTCAGGATACTGTAAAACGGGAAATATCAATGATTCTATTGTAACTTCTGAAGCTAAATAAGGTTTTAAATCACTTGGAAGCAACATAATTGCTTTGTTTCTCTCGACTTCCCATTCTATGGGTTCTGCTTTGTGTTGTAACATTTTACGCCAATTAGTTTTATCAGAAAAATGAGCTTTTAATGCTACCTCTCCTACTCCTGCTAAATATCGGTTTGGTACGTCAAGTAAAACCATAGCTTCATGTGCTCCTTGATCAATCCAACGAGTTGGTAATTGACTTTTTCGTGTAACTCCCACTTTTAGATGACTGCTTAAGGCCAAATAAACAATATGAGGTTGCAACTGCATTTTTTTTTCATAATCTAAATCTCGATCGACCTCTCCTAAATGTGCTTTGCTTAATTCTGGACGCATAATCCAATCTCCAGTTGCTGGGCTATCAAAAAAACAAGATTTACAAAAGCCTTGTCTAAATATTGGGAAACTTTGTTTACAATTTAAACATTGTGATCCTGTCTGCTGGATTTGAATGGTTTTTCCTAGACACTGATTCATATGAAGAAAACCTTCTTCCATATCCAAAAAATAGTTTATTGGATCTTCCTTCTCAGTTCTCATTTTTTTTAAAGTACCTTCAAACATTTACTCCCTTGGAATTAATTACTTTTACACATCTAAGATAAGGATATTTTTATGCCAATACCTCTTTTCAATTCAATAGCCTCTTGGATATTAAAAAAGAGAATTCATCAAATAGAACTCTTTATTAAATATCCAAATGAAGTTCAAGAAGAATTATTATTTCAATTACTAAATAAGGCCCAATCCACAGAAACAGGAATGCTTTATGGATTTGATACTATTAAAAATTACGACACCTTTAAAGCAAAAGTCCCTTTAAGTGATTATACATCAATAGAGGATCAAATAGAAAAGTGTCGAAAAGGTAGACAAAATATTTTTTGGCCAACACCCATTAAATGGTTTGCAAAATCTAGCGGCACTACTAATTCAAAAAGTAAATTTATACCGGTTAGTACTGAAGCTCTAGAAGACTGTCATTATAAGGCTGGGAAAGATATGCTTGCACTCTATTTCATCAACAATGAAAATTCTCAACTATTGACAGGAAAGTCTTTGCGCTTAGGAGGAAGTAGTGAGCTTTATAATGATCACAATAGTTCTTTTGGTGATCTTTCTGCCATTATAATTCAAAACCTTCCACTATGGGCTGAGTTAAGCAGTACACCTAGTAACAAAACTTCGTTAATTGCTGAATGGGAAACTAAAATGAAGGCCATAGTAAAAGAAACAATTCCAGAAAATGTAACCAGTCTAGCAGGGGTTCCTTCATGGATGTTAGTATTACTTCAAAATATATTAAAAGCAACAGGTAAAAAAAACATTAAAGAAGTATGGCCAAATGCAGAAGTTTATTTTCATGGAGGCGTAAGTTTTATTCCTTACCGGAAACTGTATGAAAATTTATTTCCGCACAAAGACTTTCAGTTTTATGAAATCTATAATGCCTCAGAAGGTTTTTTTGGAATTCAAGATAAAAATGATTCAAACGAATTATTACTCATGTTAGATTATGGTATTTTTTATGAGTTTATTCCGTTTGATAATTCAGATAAATCATCAGAAGTCATTCCGCTTTCTAAAGTAGTATTAAACGTAAATTATGCGGTTATAATAACAACAAACGCTGGATTATGGCGCTATCAAATTGGAGACACCGTTCAATTTACCTGTTTAACACCTTATAGATTTCAAGTTACCGGTCGGACAAAACATCATATTAATGTATTTGGCGAAGAGCTTATTATAGATAATACTGAAAAGGCATTGGCAAAGATCTGTGCAAAAACTAAAAGTTTGATTTCTGACTATACTGTAGCTCCAATTTTCATGAAAGAAGAAAAGCAAGGAGCCCATGAATGGATTATAGAATTCGATAAAATACCTGAAAGCATTTCAATATTTACAAACCTTCTTGACCGAGCCTTACAAGACGAAAATTCTGACTACGAAGCTAAACGGTATAAAAATATGACTCTTCATAAACCTAAGATAAACATTGCTAGAAAAGGTCTTTTTTACGAATGGCTTTCAAAAAATAAAAAATTAGGGGGGCAACACAAAGTACCGCGTTTATCTAATTCTAGAGATTTTCTTGATGAGCTACTAAAAATGAATAGCTAAGAAACTATCTTAAGCTCAGGCAACTCAATTACCGATAATTTAGCCTCAGCATACTGCTTGGAAACTTTCAATGACTTGACATCAGATTGAGGCAACTCAAACATTGCGTCATTTAAAATTGCCTCACATAAAGACCTAAGTCCTCTAGCTCCTAATTTATATTCTAATGCTTTTTTAACAATAAAATCTAAAGCACCCGCAGTAAATTGCAAATCAATATTATCCATTTTAAAAAGATGTTCATATTGCTTAACCAAGGCATTTTTTGGACTTGTCAAAATTTCACGCAAGGTTTTTTTATCCAAAGGATTCATGTAGGTGAGTACAGGAAGCCTTCCTATGATTTCAGGAATTAACCCAAAAGAACGAATGTCACGCGGGGTAATATATTGTAACATATTTTCTTTATTAATGTTACGTTGTGCCAAAGCTGTTTTGTAACCAATGGCCTGAAGGTTAAGTCGCTTGCTTATATGTTTTTCTATTCCATCAAAAGCACCTCCAGCAATAAATAATATGTTTGATGTATCTACTTCTGTAAATTTCTGATCAGGATGTTTTCTTCCTCCTTTTGGTGGAACATTAACAACTGTCCCTTCCAAAAGCTTTAATAAAGCCTGTTGTACTCCTTCACCTGAAACATCTCTAGTTATGGATGGATTATCACCTTTTCGTGCAATTTTATCTATTTCATCTATAAAAACAATTCCTTTTTGTGCACGGTCAACATCGTAATCCGCCGCCTGAAGAAGTCTTGAAAGAATACTTTCTACATCTTCTCCTACATAACCAGCTTCGGTTAGAACGGTAGCATCAACAATTGCCAAAGGAACATTTAGCATTCGGGCAATGGTTTGAGCCAAAAGCGTTTTTCCAGTACCAGTAGGCCCCACTATTATCACATTACTTTTTTGAATTTCCACCTCATTATCTTCCTTAAATGAATTTTGAAGTAGTCTTTTGTAGTGATTGTATACAGCTACAGAAAGCACCTTTTTTGAAGATTCTTGCCCTATAACATAAGTGTCTAAAAAAGATTTAATTTCTTTAGGTGGCTTAAGTTCTATATTAGCTTCTTTAGTTTCAGAGGACACCTCTTCTTCTTGCACAATACCGTGTGCTTGTACTATACAACGGTCACAAATATGAGCATCTAAACCTGCAATAAGAAGTTGAGTCTCAGGTTTGGGCCTCCCACAAAAAGAACAATTTAAATCAGACTTACTCATGGTGATTGGATATTATTTTGGGCTAGATTGAAGAACTTCATCTACCATTCCATATACTTTTGCTTCTTCAGCTTTCATCCAGTAATCACGATCACTGTCATGGGTTACTTTTTTCATGTTTTGACCTGAATGCTTAGAAATGATTTGATATAATTCATCTTTTAACTTTAAAATTTCACGTGTAGTAATTTCAATGTCAGATGCTTGTCCTTGTGCGCCACCTAAAGGTTGATGAATCATTACACGAGCGTGAGGCAATGCAGAACGTTTTCCCTTATGTCCGGCACACAAAAGCACAGCACCCATAGAAGCAGCAATTCCAGTACAAATAGTGGCTACATTAGGACTTATAAATTGCATAGTATCATAAATACCCAAACCGGCATAAACACTTCCTCCTGGTGAATTTATATACATTTGAATATCACGATTGGCATCTGTACTTTGTAAGAACAATAATTGCGCTTGAATAATATTTGCAACATTATCATCAATGCCAGTTCCTAAAAACATGATACGATCCATCATCAAACGCGAAAAAACATCCATTTGAGCGACATTCATTTGACGTTCTTCAATGATATATGGAGTCATACTGCTTACTATTTTATCATAATACATTGAATTGATACCGTGATGTTTCGTTGCATATTTTTTAAATTCTTTTCCGTAATTCATGTTTTTTATTTTTATTAAAAATAATGAAAATATTAAGCTTTTCCATATGCTTCTTTCACAAAGGAATCAAAGCCAATTTTTTTATGTTTTAAAGGAGCATTTTCCTTGAAAAATTTAAGCATTTTGTTACTCATTAACTGTTCTGAAATTTTTCGAGTTTCATCTTGATTTTTAAGGAGGTTGGAAACAATTCCTTCTATTTGTTCAGGATCAGGTTGCTGTCCATATTGCATCATTTGATTTTTAACCAATGAGGCCGCAAACTCCTTTAACTCGTCAAAAGTCATGTCAAGCTTATGTTGTTCGATGATTTTTCCTTCAATTAATTGATATCGTATACCTTTTTCTGATTTATTAAATTCTTCGATAGCTGCTTCAGAACTCAAAGGTTCTTTACCTGCAGTTTGCATCCATCTTTTTAGAAAGTCTGAAGGCAATTTAAATTTTGTCTTTTCAACTAAATACTCCGTAATATCATTTAATAATTTCTGGTCAGCCTGAGGCTCAAATTGCTTCTGAAGTCCTTCTTTAATTTTTTCTTTAAGTTCTTTTTCAGAGGTTACTGTTCCTGGTGTATATAATTTATCAAAAAGATCTTTATTTAATTCTGCAGGAATTCGCTCATTAATTTCTTTAATTTCTATAATAAATTGTTCACTTTTAAGTAATTCTATCTTTACATCATCAATAGATAACAATCTTTTTGCCGTATCATTATCTTTAAAAAAATCTTTGGCAGGAAGAGTCAGTATGTTTCCAGTTGAAGCTATTTTTAAAGCACTAATAGATTTTTTTGCTTTCAAGTCCTCAAAAGTAAAGGAAATTAGGTTTTCTAGTCCTGCAGCATCATTTCTAAACTGAGCATTTATCTCAAACCCTTTTGCAGGATGTTTTTGAGAAACTAGTTTGCCGTATTGCTTTCTAACATAATCTAATTGTTCCGTTAACATTTTAGCATCTGGCTCAATTTCATAACTAACAACTTTTTTGAGAATTTCTAATTTAACATCAAAATTAGGGGCAAGTCCTAATTCAAAATCAAAATCAAATAAATCTGAACTCCAATCAAGAGGTTGTTCAGTAGCTTTGGGAAGAGGATTGCCAAGAAGGTTTAACTTTTCTTGTTTTAAGTAACCATCTAATTGTTCGCGAAGTATTTTGTTGACTTCATCAGCTGTAACAGATTGTTCATACTGTTTTTTAATCATCCCCATAGGAACATGACCTTTTCTAAAGCCGGGAATATTTGCGGTTTTTCTGTAATCAACTAAAACCGCAGTTACTTTCTCTTCAAAATCTTTACGTTCTAATGAAATCGTCACGGTTGTGTTTAAATCGTCTAAATCAGTTCTGCTGATGTTCATTTTAAAATAAATTTTAGGGCGCAAAAATACACTTTTTTATTCCCTTCACCAAGTTTAAAATCGCTCCCAAATTGACTTTAGCCAGAAATCAAGTCTTAAAAACAAGAAAAATTAGTTTTGGATGTTTTAAAAAACAGAAAATAAAGTATATTTGCATCCCAGAATTAATAATCAGAGGATCGGGAATCCTCATTAATTAATATGTTATGCCAGTAAAAATTAGACTTCAAAGACACGGAAAAAAAGGAAAACCTTTCTATTGGATTGTTGCCGCAGATGCCCGTGCAAAAAGAGACGGACGCTATCTTGAAAAGATAGGAACTTACAATCCAAATACGAATCCAGCTACTATTGACATTAATGAAGACAATGCTGTTAATTGGTTAGAAAAAGGAGCACAACCAACTGATACCGCACGTACTCTTATGTCTTATAAGGGTATTATGTTAAAACATCATCTTAATGGAGGAGTTCGAAAAGGAGCTCTTACTCAAGAAGAGGCAGATAAAAAATTAGTTTTTTGGTTAAAAGAAAAAGATGCTAAAATCCTCGCAAAAAAAGAAGGATTAACAAAAGAAGAGGTTGACTCTAAAGCAAAACGTTTAGCTACAGAAAAAGCAGTAAGCGATAAAAGATTAGCAGACGCTGCTGCTGCAGAGGCAGAGGCAACTCTAGCTGAAGAGACGGCGGCGGCTAAAGAAGCAGCTCCAGTTGAAGAAACGGCTCCAGTTGAAGAAGCAGCTCCTGAATCTTCAAAAGACGAAGCTAAAGAAGAAAAAAAAGAATAATCTTTTTTCCTTTTCAACGATGAATAAAGAAGATTGTTTTTATTTAGGTACTATCGTTGGAAAATACAGTTTTAAAGGGGAACTACTCGTCAAAATTGATAGTGATACCCCAGATAATTACCTTACATTGGAATCAATTTTTGTGGATTTACCCACCGGACTGGTTCCTTTTTTTATTACAAAATGTCAACTTCATAAATCTTCTCTATTGAGAATAGATTTTGAAGAAGTAAAAGAAGAGTCAGTTGCGAACATGCTACTAAAAAAAGAATTATATCTTCCATTAACACTTCTACCGCCCTTAAAAGGGAATAAGTTTTACTATCACGAAGTCATTGGTTTTTCAATCATTGAAAATGATGAAATCCTAGGAACTATATTTACAATACACGACAAAGGATCTCAAGCTTTATTTGAAATAAAACGAAAGCAAGGAACCGCCTTAATTCCTATACACGATGACTTTATAGTCGAAGTTAATCGGGTCAATAAAACTATTACCGTTACTTTACCCGAAGGGCTGATAGACCTCTAGCTTATTCTTAAAAGTAAAGAACAAAACCGAATGAAGGTAGTGGAGTATTGTTTCCTTCATTTGTTGAAACGGTCACTAAACTTCTTGGGAGTATAATCCCTCCATTTAAATCTCTATTAAGCCCATATTCTTCAGGAGTGGGGTTCGGTTGAGCTAAAAAGTTTTGTACCTCAAAATAAAGGTTAAATGATAAATTTTTAAAATTCCATTTTTTATCAAAACGAATATCTGCTTGACTAAACGAATTTAAGGTTACTTCGCCTAGACGATCATAATCTAAAATAATTTCAGGATATGAATCTATAGTTGCTTCTAAATTAGTAGGGACATATGGATTTTTTCCAGCATACCTCCAACGTGCACTAACTTCCCAACTGCGTTTCAACTTATAACCTCCTGAGAAAGAGATTAAGTGACGACTATCCCAGACTGAGGGCCTAGTGACCCTATCAATTCCAGTAAACTCACTAAAAAAATAAGTGTACGCAAACACACCATAAAAGTTGTTTGATAATTTTTGTTGAAATAATAATTCCACTCCTTTACTTTGTCCAGTTCCTTCAGATAAAATTTCTTCATTCCCTAAAACTTCAAAACCACCTCCTTTATTTGCTAGAGATACCCCATCAATTACTGAAATTGGATAGTTAGCGTAATTCTTTAAAAATCCTTCTACTGTAACTCTTGAAATTGGTGTTAAATTATACTCTAACCCTGCAACGTAATGATCACTTTGGATATAAGAAGCATCTTTATTTGAAAATAAGGAACGTGAATCTTGGAAACCTAACATTGTGTATGTCGGTATTTTAAAATAACGCCCAACAGAGGCATTTAATTTCCACTGTTGATTTTCAGAAAGAGAATAGGAAAAAGCTGCTCTTGGTGAAACATTATTTAATAAATTAGAGCCTTGTGAAAAACTATCTGCATCGGTTCTAAGACCAAACGAAAGATTCATTCTGTCATTGAATAATTTTCGTGAACCTTTAACAAAAAAACCATATTTGGCAAAATTTAGTGTCGTGTTATAAGAAATATCGTAATAATTAAATACTGTATTATTTTTATAACTAGACTTTTGAAGATTAAATCCTGCAGCCCATTTCCACTGGTCTATAAAATGGGTTGTTTGGTACCTTAATTTAGTTTCCCACTCATAAGAATCATTTTGAAAAATAGTTCCTGTTTTAGTAGTGTTATTTTCATACCTAGAAAAAACATTTTCCAGACGGTTAGTGCTTAAAGCAGTCGTCATAAATCCTTTTCCGCTTTTGTAATTTCGCTTCCATGAAAGTCCAACTGTAGTACTTCGTTGGTCAATAATAGGTACTTGGTCTAAAGTAGCCTGTTGCTCTTCATCAAAAGCATCTGGCGCCTTAACAGAAAAGTCATCAATAGCACCAATTCCAATAAATGTGAGGGTATTATAAGCATCTATTTCATGTTTAATTTTCCATTGATAATCCCAATAATCTGGACGAATAGGAAGCCCTATTAATTCAAAAAGGAATTGAAGATAACTCCTTCTTAAAGAGAATAGAAAAGTAGTTTTTGCAGGACTCTCTTTATCTTTTCTAAATAAAGGCCCTTCCAAAGTAAGAGCAGCTTCGCTTGCACCAAAACGAAAATTACCGCCAAATTCATTTGGATTTCCTTCCCTTTGTTCAAATGCCAAAACACCAGATAATGGATTATCATATTCAGCACCAAAAGCAGAACTTGATAGTGTAACATCTCGCACAAAAGAAACATTAATCATTCCAACTGGACCTCCAGCACTTCCTTGTGTACTAAAGTGATTAATGTTTGGAATTTCTATTCCGTCAAGATAATAAACGGTTTCATTTGGTGCTCCTCCACGGATAATAATATCATTTCTAAAGCCTCCTATAGAAGGGGAAATGCCAGGCATACTTTGCACAACCTTAGTGATATCATTGTTTCCTCCAGGATAAGTTTCTATTTCAACAGCAGAAAAAGTTTGGGTAGATAAAGGAGTATCACGCGAAGTTCGAAAAGGACTTCTAACAATGACAACTTCATCTAGACTATCCGATGCTGTTTCTAATTCAAACAACAACGGAATATTTCCTACTGATTTTACAATTACATTAGAGAGTATCTGAGTCTCAAAACCTAAATAGCTGGCAAAAATATTATACGAATTTGATGGTATTCCATTTATAATGAAATAACCCATCTCATCAGTTACAGCTCCATATGGAGTCCCTTCCAAAAGAATAGTAGCACCCACCAGAGGCTGTTGGGTTTGAACATCTAATATACGTCCATTTAAACTTCCATAATTTTGAGCAATTACAATCGTAGTAGACAAAAACAGAAGATAGAAGAGTGACTTTTTCATAAAATGATGTGGCAAATTTAATTTAAAATAATTTGTTTATTCATCCTCAAATTTAATTAAACATTTTAAATTAGCTTCATGAAAAACAGAAGATCATTTTTAAAAACAGCCTGTAAACCATTAGTTCTTGCTGCACTTAGTATCCCCGTCTTAGAAGCTTGCTCTTCAGAAGAAACACCTAATAATCCTATAATTGGAAGTTCTAGTAACGAAACTCCAACAGAACCTTTAGTTATTAATATTGCGGATGGACTTTTTGCTGATTTATTAAGCGTAGGTGGATGGATTAATTATACAGCAAAAAATCTTCTTTTAATTAGAATTAGTGAAGCAGAAGTTCGTGCTTTTGATAACAGTTGTCCGCATCAAGGAAATCGAGACCGCTGGTCATTAAATGGAGCAAAGTTTGAATGTGGCTATCATAACAATTCATATTCAACAGAATGTAGTGGTTCATTGAAATGTTATACAGCCACACTAGAAGATACTACCCTAACTGTAACCTTTTAATTTTTTTTTGTTTTGGATTTACGCTCTACTTTTCGTTGAGCTTTTTGGAGAGATTTTTTTTTCTTTTCAAATTCAATCTTTCTAATCTCTTCCTGCTTCAAGTCATAATTTTCGCGAAGCTCTAATAAATCTGTTTCTGTCATCTTATCCTGATCATTTGCTTGAATTGACATGTCATCAGCTGTAAAATTTGCTTGAATTGTTTGTTTGCGCATTATTTCTCTAGCAGCTTTTAGATTATAATACAAACCTGGATCAATCATTTTATTGGCCAAGTAATGTTCTTTTTTCTTTTTATCCCATCTAATAAACATAAAACCTCCAGTAACAGAATCTAGCTTTACTCTATAAACATGTGCATGATTAGGAAGGGTTTGATAAATAGTTATTTTATCAGGAACATATCCCCCAGCGTAAAGCAATTCCTGCACAAAAGCATACTGTGTTTCTTGTGACGGATCATCATAGAAACCTTCAATATCTTGAGCAATAATTGGTGATATTACTAAAAATGACACGACTAAAGAAAAGAAATGTTTACGGCACATAATAAACCAAGTTACATAAAAGATTAAACCTCAATAGTTTTAATGAGAACTTCTTTCAAAAAGTCAAAATAAACTTTCACATTCATAAATAATTCATTAAAAAGAGATGTTGACATTTTAAGGTTATAATTGAATGTACTAATATGAAAAGATAAATTGAAGTTGAAAATTTCGCCCAATGTCATCTGCATAGAATCTCATTCTATTGAGATAATCTCGATATTTTGTTTGGGTTATATTATTGACAATAAAACTAATGCTAGATGTAGATTGCTTAATTAAATTAAAATATATTGAAAAATTAAAATCAACACTTTGATAAGCGCTTGGTGGAGTACTTATATCAACTAACTCTTCAATAATTAATCCATCGTTCAAAGTATTTACAGTAAAATTCATTTCAGGAAAACGATTTTGAAAAGCAACAAAATGATTAACTAATTCAAAATCAAACTTTTTTTTAGGGGAAGTATACTTCAAAATTTGAGAACTGTTAAATGGGGGAATGCTAATTAAAGGTTGGCTATTAATAAGGTCTTGAGCGTAAGTATATGAAGCATTAATATCAAAAGTGAGTTGTTCTGAAAAAGTATAATCAACACCTGCATCAACTCCCCAAAAAGAAGCATTTGTAGAATCGTATTGCCAAACTGGAAAAGCACCACGAATCGTTTGTTCAATTCCTGTCGGACCTATAAAAATATAATTACTTATTTTAGAAACGTATGGTTCAAGAGTACCTTTAAAACGACCTTTATTTTTTGAAAAATTTAAAAGAATTTTGTTAGATATTTCTTTTTCTAAAGATAAACTTCCATACTCCAACGTAGCAAGTGAATGATGAAGACCATCACTAAATAATTCAGACGCATTAGGAGAACGTTGCGATAAAACATAAGTTAGACTTGCGCTAAATTGTTCACCAAGAATAATCGATATTCCAGTTTGAGTTGCTAGTGTTAGGAAATTTAACTTGGGGTTTACTAAAAGTTTATTTCCAAACTGCTGCACATCGAAATCAGGAAAAAGAACATCATAATCCCTTTTTTCCCAGTCAGAAACATTATAAAACTTTTGTACATCCCATGTATTTTGATCTAGGCGAATTCCCCAATCCCAACTAAAAGAATTCGAGGGTCTATAAGCTCCCAAAAAATAACTCCCCATTTGATATCTTAGATAATCGGGTATAAGTCGTTTTACCCCGGTATTTGGATTAGAATAATTATCCTGAATAATACCATTTACTCCCCATTCGTAATCCATTGAAAATTTTGTTTTCCATTTTAAATTCACTAAGAAATTGTGTGTTTGTAGCTTTAAATCAATTGCTGGGGTCGTAGCAGGAATTCCTCTTCTAATGTCAAACTCTTTCCGAGTATTTGCTTGGTAATTATAATCTAATTGCCATTTTACTTTATTTGATGTTTGGTTAAAATAAGTGAAATGAAAATTTTGGTGAACTCCTTCTTGTTTTGGCGAATTAATTAAATATGTAAAGGGATCAATTCTTAAGGGTACATCTGTTTTTAGGGCTCTTAGCAAGTCTTGAATATTACCAATATGTGCACCTCTCAATATACCTATTTCATTTTGAAAGCGAGAATAATTAACCTCCCAGCCTCTCAAAATTTTACTCCTCCCCAGCTTCAAAGAAATATTCATTTGTTTTACACCAGTATTTGAAAGGATATATTCTGGTGCTTGTAAATTCCCAAACTGCTTTCCTGAAAACTGACTTGAAACATAATAACCGTCAGAAGTTGTTTTCATTATTTTTGTTGAAATAGAACCTCCACGACCATTTTCAGAAGCATTTATAATCGTTTGACCAAAAAGGGTATCTTTTAAAATTAATTTAGAAGGGGAAAGAACGATAATCCCTCCAGGGGTATCGCCTCCATATTTTAAGGCGGAAGCACCTTTTACCAATTGTATGTTTTCAAAACCGTTTAAATCAATCGTTGGCGCATGATCTGCACCCCACTCTTGATCTTGTAAACGAATTCCATTAGCAACAATACCAACACGACTACCATACATTCCATGAATCATGGGTTTTGCAACTGAATTACCTGTTTTTAAAGTAGATACACCTGCTAAAGTATTTAATGCGTCGGCGAGGCTTTGACTACTATATTTATTGATTTGATCTGAATTTAATCGAGATTCTTTAGCACTTCCCTTTAATGATTTAACGACATTGTCTGAAATAATAATTTCCTCTAATTCATTAATATGATGCTCTAATGTAAAATTAAGTGTTGTATTCTCACTCA
>CAJQQG010000058.1 GCA_905480425.1 uncultured Flavobacteriaceae bacterium
CCAGCATGGAACGCCACTCAAGGCTAAACATGCTTCTATCAGACTGAACCCTTGGGCTCCACATTGCAGGACCCTTAGATTGGTTGAGCATTTTATATTGTATCGCGCTTCTATCGGAGACTATTCCGCTGTAGCCTCCTAAAGCATCAATTTCTCTCACAATTTGTCCTTTTGCTATTCCGCCCATGGCAGGATTACAAGACATCTGAGCTATGGTCTGGAGATTCATCGTTATAAGAAGAGTTGATGAGCCCAGGTTTGCTGCTGCTGCTGCAGCTTCACAACCAGCATGGCCAGCACCGACCACAATAACATCGTATTTAGAGTCAAACATGGAATGTAGGTTTCACGTGGAACATGTTAATAAATTTGTTTTCTTCACGGCGCATTAAACTTTTATCGTTATCACTTTTATCTTTAAAGCCCAGACAATGTAAAACACCATGAGAAACAACCCTAAGCATCTCATTTACAACACTTTGAGAGTACTCGTCTGCAGATCGCGAAACAGCCCAGGGAGAAATAAAAAACTCTGCCCTTAGAGTACGCTTTGAGGAATAATCAAAACTTATTATGTCTGTGTGTGTGGAGTGATTAAGGTGTTTAATGTTAAGCGCGAGCATGGCGTCTTTAGTGATAAAATTATATGAAAGCTTATCAATAGAATAGCCATAGTCAGAAACAAATGCCTGAAGTGAATCTTGGGTCAATTTAATGTTTAAGTAATCTGGTATGTTATTAAAAACTATGATGTTAATGTTTTTTTTGCAAATATACATGATTTGAGCGGGAGACTAATGTATATCGATTAGAAGAGATTATCTTTGAAAAAAAAAGAATGAACACACGTGTACGTTTTGCGCCTAGCCCAACTGGGCCTTTACATATTGGAGGTCTGAGAACCGCTTTATTTAATTACTTATATGCCAAAAAAAAAGCGGGTACATTTATACTCAGGATAGAAGACACTGACCAAAACAGGTATGTTGAGGGAAGTGAAAACTATATACAGGAGGCGTTGGAATGGTGTGGAATGGATCCAGATGAGGGACCGAAAAACGGAGGGGCGTTTGGACCATACCGTCAAAGTGAACGAAAAGACATTTATGCAAAGCACATACAGGATCTTTTAAGAAATGGTGCTGCATATTACGCATTTGATTCAGCTGAACGTCTAAATAAAGAAAGAAAAGAAGCAGAAAAAAAGGGTGAAACTTTTAAGTATGGGCATCAAAACAGGTTACGGTTTAAAAACAGTCTGACATTAACAGAAGAGGAAACAGCAAAAGCGTTAGAAGATGATTTTGTTATAAGACTTAAAATTGAATCAGATCAGACCGTTATTGTAGAAGATATAATAAGAGGTGTTGTCAGGGTTAAAACTGATACATTGGATGATAAAATTTTAATGAAAAGTGATGGACTGCCGACATATCACTTTGCCAATGTTGTTGATGATCACCTAATGAAAATTACATGTGTAATTCGTGGGGAAGAGTGGTTGCCTTCTCTACCTATGCATAAATTGATATATACTGCTTTTGGTTGGGAAACCCCTGAATTTATGCACCTACCATTAATACTTAAAACTGTCGGTAAAGGCAAGTTGTCTAAAAGAGATGGTGATAGAGACGGATATCCGGTATTTCCGCTAAAATGGGGGAAAGAAACCCAGGGATTCAAAGAGATGGGGTTTTTGCCAATTGGAATGGTAAATTATCTAGCATTACTCGGTTGGAACGAAGGAACAGAAAAAGAAGTGTATTCATTAAAAGAATTAGAAAAAGCATTTAGCACAAAAGGGGTTCAAAAAGGAAGTGCTCGATTTGACTATGAAAAAGCAAAGTGGGTCAATCAGCAACAATTACAAAATATGAGTATAGAGGAAATTTATTCACTAAGCCGGACAAAAGAAATATTATCTCCATTTGAAAAAAATAAACACCTCTCGCTAATTAAATTAGTTAAAAAGCGGTTAAATACTCTTAATGATATAAAAGGCGAATTAGCTTTTATAAAAAGCATACATCCTTACGATAAAAAAGTGATTGATAAGGTTGAAGACAAAAACCCAAAAACTATACTAGAACAAATAAAGAAAACATTAATAAAATATGATGAGGATGATTTATTTAAGGAACAGATGATGTCCTGGAGCAAAAAAAATGGGGTGTCAATAGGCTTATTAATGCAGACGTTTAGACTAGCACTAGTGGGAAAACTTACCGGCCCGGACATTTTTGAAGTTTGTTCTGTTTTGGGGAAAGAAGTATCTTTGAAAAGAATAAACGATTTAATTGAACATTTAAACTTTAAACAAATATTATGAGCATAATTACATACTTACTCTTTGGCCTTGGAGCGCTGATTATATTTACTGGTTTCTTTGTGGTAAAACAACAGTCCGCAGCAATAGTAGAGCGATTTGGGAAATTCTTGTCGATTAGACAATCAGGGCTACATTTTAAGATACCCTTAATAGACAGAATTGCGGGTAGAATTAGCCTTCGTATTTTACAACTCGATGTTATTGTGGAAACTAAAACAAAAGATGATGTCTTTGTAAAACTTAAAGTTTCTGTTCAATATAAAATAATACAAGAAAAAGTATATGAAGCTTTTTATAAGCTCGACTATCCTCAAGACCAGATAACGTCATATGTATTTGACGTGGTTAGAGCGGTTGTTCCTAAAATGAAACTAGACGATGTTTTTGAGAAAAAAAACGAGATTGCTGATGCTGTAAAAGGGGAGTTAAATGATGCGATGATAAACTATGGTTACGACATAATTAAAGCGCTTGTTACGGATATTGATCCTGATGCTGAAGTAAAAGCAGCAATGAATAAAATTAATGCTGCTGAACGAAAAAAAGTAGCGGCTCAATATGAGGGTGATGCGGAAAGAATCCTAATTGTAGAAAAAGCAAAGGCGGAAGCACAGAGCAAAAGACTTCAAGGGCAAGGTATTGCCGATCAGCGAAGAGAAATAGCACGTGGGCTAGAAGAGTCAGTTGATGTATTAAATAACGTTGGTATAAATTCTCAAGAAGCATCGGCGTTAATTGTTGTAACTCAGCATTATGATACACTACAATCTATAGGGGGTGAAACCAATAGCAACTTAATCTTGCTGCCGAATTCTCCTCAAGCTGGAAGTGAAATGTTAAACAATATGGTTGCTTCGTTTAGTGCAAGCAATCAGATTGGTGAAGCCATGAAGGAGAACAATAGAAAACAAAGAAATAAAAAAGAAGAATAAACTTATTGGTTCCGTTTGGACCATGTATCGCGCAAACCAACCGTTTTATTAAAAACAAGCAATTCAGGTGTGCTGTCTGGGTCAACAACAAAATATCCTAATCGCTGAAACTGATAGTTTTCGAAATCCTTAGCGCCCTTTAGGCTAGGCTCAACAAAAGCCGTTATTATTGACAAAGAGTCAGAGTTTAGGTGTGATTTGAAGTCGACTAACTTATCCTGGTCGGGCGAAGAGACTTGAAATAAACGATCATATAGACGCACTTCTGCACTAAAAGCATGCTGCTGAGAGACCCAGTGTAATGTTCCCTTAACCTTTCGCATACTTGCTTCTGAACCACTTCCGCTTTTACTCTCTGGATCATAAGTACAAATGATTTCTGTAATATTTCCTTCCTTATCTTTGATAACGGATTCGCCTTTAATTATATATGCGTTTTTTAAGCGGACCTCCTTTTCTAGGGTAAGGCGGAAAAACTTTTTATTTGCACTCTCCCTAAAGTCTTCCCTCTCAATAAATATGTTTTTAGAAAACGGTATTTTTCTAGTTCCAAGCCCTAATTGTTCAGGGTTAATTTCTCCTTCTAAAAACTCCTCTTGACCATCTGGGTAGTTAGAAATTGTGAGCTTAATTGGGTTAAGAACGGCCATAACACGTGGTGACTTAACATTCAGGTCTTCTCGTATTGAATGTTCTAATAGGCTCATGTCAATAATATTGTCCCGCTTGGCGACCCCTGCAGAATCAACAAAATTGCGAAGAGAAGCGGGGGTATAACCCCTTCTTCTAAGGCCAGATATTGTCGGAAGTCTAGGATCATCCCAGCCACAAACGTGATTGCCACTTACAAGTTCCATTAGCTTGCGCTTACTTGTGACCGTGTAGGAAAGGTTCATTCTGGCAAACTCGCGTTGTTTGGGGCGAAGGTTATTGAGCGGGCTTAAAGCGTCTAAAAACCAATCGTAAAGGTCTCGGTGTGGTTTAAATTCCAAAGAACAAAGAGAATGTGAAATTTGTTCTATATAGTCAGACTCTCCGTGTGTCCAATCGTAAAGAGGATAGATGGACCAAGTGTCTGCTGTTCTGTGATGTGTTTTGTAAAGAATTCTGTAAAGTACAGGGTCTCGTAAAAGAAGGTTGGGAGAAGACATGTCAATTTTTGCCCTAAGAACGTGTGCTCCCTCGGGATGCTTTCCATTTTTCATTTCTGAAAAAAGGGTACTATTTTCTTCAATAGATCGTTCCCTAAAGGGGCTGTTTTCTCCAGGAGTAGTAGGCGTTCCTTTTTGTGATGCTATGGTGGCGGAATCTTGAGAATCAACAAAAGCTAATCCCTTAGAAATTAAAGACTGTGCCCAAAGATAAAGCTGGTGAAAGTAATCTGAGGCATAACATTCTTTGTCCCAATCATAGCCTAGCCACTGAATGTTTTCTTTTATCGCGTCAACATATTGTTGTTCTTCTTTTGTTGGGTTAGTATCATCAAAGCGAAGGTTAACGGGCGCATTATAACGCTTTCCTAAATTAAAATTTATACAGATTGCTTTTACGTGGCCAATGTGTAAATGACCGTTGGGTTCTGGGGGAAAACGAAAACGAAGGTTTTCACTAGAAAAACCTGTTGTTAAGTCTTCTTCAATAATGTGCTCTATAAAGTGTAAGGGACGATCCATTCCTTTTTTTGTTTACTGCAAAGATAATGAATGGATGCTTTGTAAGGTATCCAGAAAACAGTCTTTATATTTGTTTAAATATTATGGGAAAAATTTACTTAAAAAATATTCGTTTATATGCCTTTCATGGTTGTATGGAAGAGGAGGAAAAAATTGGTAGTGATTACATTGTTAATGTTGTTGTTGAAACAGATTTAAAAAAATCCTCAAAAACAGATTCTCTTGAAGACACGGTAGACTATGTCGCGCTATATGAGATTATAAAAACTGAGATGATGCAGCGCGCAAAACTATTAGAAAATGTGGTTGATCGTATCCTTAACAGAATATTAAAAGAACACACAGCAGTACAAAAAGCAAAGGTAAAAGTGTCAAAAAAAAATCCGCCAATTGGAGGAAATGTGGAAGAGGTGGCAGTTAAAAGAGAACTCGTTCGTTCTTCACTATAAATTGATTAAATAGTATTACTTTTGCC
>CAJQQG010000059.1 GCA_905480425.1 uncultured Flavobacteriaceae bacterium
TTAATATAATCATAAAAATGATATTTTTTTATATGGGAGAAACAAAAGTTGCTAGCTCTTGTATAGTTATACTGGGATTTGCTCCTTTACATGAAGCTACTAATGCCCCCATTCCACAAGCATCATTTAAAGTACTTTGTATAGGATTACCCTGCAAAAGACCCAATACTAATGTTGCTAAAAAAGAATCTCCCGCTCCAACGGTATCTTTAACCTCAATGCGATAACCACTGTTATAGAACCAATCACCATGATAATACAATACTGCTCCGTACATTCCTTTAGTTACACAAATTACAGGAGTATTTGTTTTGGCCACTAGGTATACAATATGCTGATCTAAAGAATGATAAGGAGATCCTAAAGCATTTGCTATTTCATAAAGCTCATTATCGTTAAACTTTAGCATATTGGACTTGATCATAAATTGAGTTAACGTTTCAAGAGTATAGAAAGGAGGACGTAAGTTTAAATCAAATACACTAAACTTTGAATGATTAAGCAATGTGTCTAATGTTTCTTTTGAAGCTGATCTTGAAACTAAACTTCCAAAAATAAATGCATTTGCTTCAGAAACAGCATTGACAATAGTTGAAGTTGGCTCAATGAAATCCCAGGCAGCATCTAATGCAATTTCATATTTAGCAATACCATCTTTATCTAAAGAAACCAAAACCTTTCCTGTAGCGTGAAAATTATCTGATTGAATAAATTTTATTGAAAGGCCTTGAGCTTTCATTTTTTCTGTAATTTCATGTCCCAGAGAATCGTTTCCAACCCGACTAATAAACTGGACGTTTCCTCCTAAACCATGAATAGAAGCTGCAACATTAAAAGGAGCTCCACCTAACATTTTTCCTCCTGGAAAAATATCCCATAAAATTTCACCAAAGCAAATAATATTATTTGAACTCATCTCATTATTTTACTAAATAAATATAAATATTTATTTAGTTGTGACTATTGAAATTTAAAATTATAAGCTAATGAAACTAAAGCGCCTTTTAATACCGAAAGCTGATAAGAACCTAGGGGGTCATCTGAAAATACACTTCCATCTTGAGATCCATTTCGCTGTGAATAGTAAACATTAAAAGGATTGGTTCTTCCATATAAATTATATACAGTAAAAGTCCAATCTCCTTTATAACGTTTATTAGGATCTTTTTTATATGCAATTTTCCAAGAAAAATCTAAACGATGGTATACAGGAAGTCTTCCATTATTTCTAGACAAAAAGATTGGAATTGTTACATTTTCTTGTTTATAAACTCCATTAGCAACAGTATATGGGCGTCCAGTTTGACCAGTAAAGTTAAAACTAAAAGAATTGAAGGCATCTCCTTCAAAATTTATAGATGCATTTACAGTATGTGGACGGTCAAAATCTGATGAAAACCAATTATTATTATTAATCCTATTTTTTATTAAAGGCTCATTTGTTTTAAGTTGACTTCTTGACCATGTGTAATTAAAAAATCCATTTACTTTTCCTGTGGTTTTACGAAGACTTATCTCTAAACCGTATGATTTCCCTTGAGCTTGGGTTACTTCTTGTTCTAAAAACTCAGAGAGAAAAAAGTTTGCTCCAGGTTTGTACGTTAAGTTGTTTTGAGTATTCCGATAATAACTCTCTACAGAAAAATCAATACCTATTTTTGGATAATTTTTATATAATCCCAAGCCGTAAGTATCATTTTTTTGGGGTAAAATGTATGAGTCTGATATTTTCCATCGAGAGGTTGGCAAAGGTGTAGAGGTATTATAAATATTCTGGATGTATTGATATATACTAGCATAACTCATTTTTAAGGAGCTATTCTCACCTAACTTATAATTTAATCCTAAACGAGGTTCCGGATTTGTATAACTAGCAATACTTTCATTTGAAGCTATTGTATTAAACCCTCCAAAAAAACCATCTTTATTATATAATCCTTGATCATAGGGACCTAATAACGAAAAATGAGTGAGTCTAATACCAGATGAAATTGACAAACGTTTGGATAGATTCCAATTAAAATTGGTAAAAAATGAAAATTCTTGACTTTTTTCTTTACTTAAATCAACTGGTATTATGGAGTTTCCAGAGCCAGGATCTAGGCTTCCTGGATTAATATTGTATTGATTAAATTGTATACCTGCATAATAATCAAATTCATCTTTTCTATTGTCTTTATATTCAAACTGAGCACTGGTATATTGAATTTGAGATTCAAATTGAATTACATTACTAGAATCAATTTCAGGAAATAAATTTTTTGGTAAATAGCTACTATGAACTAAAGTTCCAACTAAATTAGTATTGTTTTCAAAACCATGAAGCCATCTTAAGGTGTGGTTGGAAGTTCCGAAATCGTACTGATTGGATGATGAAACTATATTTTCAATTGAAGAAATAAGATCCAATTGATAAAAATCTTTGGAATAAAAATGAGTATATGTTAGCTGGTTGTTTGCATTTGGAAGGTATAGAAGTTTTACAGTACTGTCAGAAAAATTAGCTTTAGTATTTTTTAATCTTGGAATTAATAAGGGAAATAAGAAATCTGTAAATCCAACACGGCCTCCTGCCAATAACATTAACTTATCTCTTATAATGGGTGTTGAAATAGTAAAACGACTTGAAATAACTCCAATTCCACCCTCAATTTTCAACCGATCTGTGTATGGATTTTTTACTTTAACATCAACAACAGAAGCTATTCTACCTCCATACTTAGCAGGAATATTAGCTTGATAAATGTTAACACCAGAAATTACATCTGGAGTGAAAACTGAAAACAATCCAAATAAATGAGTAGGATTAAAAACTGGAGCTGACTCGTATAACATAAGGTTTTGATCCAATGAACCCCCACGAATAGAAACACCATTACTTACATCCCCAGTATTATTAACACCTGCTAGAAGAGTAATACTTCTTAAAACATCAAATTCTCCAAGAGCAGTTGGAATTTTAATCAAATCTCTTACATTTAATTCAAATACTCCCATTTGAGTACTCTCTACATTTTGATTTCGTTTTTTAGCTAAAACAATAATTTCCGAAAGCTTTTCCTCTTCTGCTTCCATCAAAATGTTTATAGTTTTATTTTTATCTAAAACTACCTTAACTGTTTCTTTTCTATATCCTAAATATTCAATTATTAAAGTATAAGAATCTGGTTTTAATTTTTTTATGAGAAGTCCGCTATCGTTTGTGATTCCTCCACAACTGCACGGATCAATCAGAATAGTTACGCTAGAAAGAGGATCTTTTGTTTCACTATCTGTAATAGAAAGTGTTAATGTATTTTGTTGGGCAAGAATTCCTTCCGAAAATAAAAAAGCGAAGAACATCAATAATCCGAATTTTATTTTTTTTGATTTTATTCTACCCATCTCGATGGTTTTATAGTCGTTCGAAAGCGTCCTTCAATGCAGGGAGATTCGTAAGTTATTGGATTCGGCAAAGGATCTCCTAAAAGTTCGGGTACAGAGGGCTTATACTCACCTAAAGCCCTTTGGGGAATACTTCCTCTTTCAATAAATAAAGATTTGTTATTACCTGCAGCGGCAGTAAACCTTCCTAAAATAGGATCTTCATCGTCAGAAGGATTATAAAAATTACCGATTAATGCTGAAGGAAGGGGAGCATTAAAACCACTATTATTATCCACTATATCCTTAAGTGTTTTATAATATTTATGAGCTTCTTCTGTAATATTTAATTGTAAAATTTCAACCAAAACAGCTTGCTTGCTGTTAAGAGGAACTCTCCCAACTAGGAGGTTTGAAATCATTTTACCATTAGTGAATGCATCATCAAAAAGTGAAATTTCTTGATTATAGCTAACTTTCCAGCATGTTTGATTACATAAATATGTGTAATAATCTTTAGCTTGGGGATTATTTATTTGAGATAAACATTCTCCATTTCTTAAAACACCATAATTACAAAGTTTACAATAGACCTCTTTTTCATATGCACGATATTGAAAATAATAAAAATTCTTTTGATCTTGTGGTTCTTGAAAATCGACACGAATTTCATGACCTGGAATATATTTACCAAGACCTTCATTAAAAGACATTTCTTTATTATATGTTTCAAAAACAGATTCAATACGAACTTCATCAGGTGTTATTTCTGAAAAAGATTTAAATGTTTTTCCCTCTAAAGTAGTAATTTCAAGTTCCCACCTTGAGCCAGAAGTTATCTTAAAATCTGGTGAAACTAGATAACTATTCGAACCTTCAAAGAAGGGAATGACTTCCTGAGTATCTGAATTGATTAAGTTTACGGTACAACCTGTTAAAAATTCAGATTTGTATTGACCATATTCAATAAAAGTTTTTTTAACGGTAGCAAAAGTTGTTCCAGGTACAGTTGATGCAACTGCATCAATTATTATAAGATCTTCTTTGTAATCAAATATGGCTGGAACAGGTTCAATACATGCGTATTGAAGTAAAAGATATAAAACAATTATTAATGATTTAATCCCAATAGGACTTCTTTTTTGAAGCATTAGATATAAAATTGCTTTACACCATGCCCTAAGGTATAGTTTTTAATGTTTTTTTCTTTTTAAAATTCATGCATAAATTAAGTGATTTAATTTGGAATATTTTCTGATTAATAGATCTATTTCAAATAGTTGAATTTTATATATAAAACATATCATACTGTTTACTTTACAAGTGAGTATAAATTCTAGTTGAGCAAATATTTTATTAAATAATAATACAAAAGATTTATATATTTGATAGAATCAAATTTTCAAATATGAAAGATAAAATAAAAAATCCTTTAGACTCATTAGATCATTGGGAAGATGACCTATTGGAGCGTTATCCAGAAAAGAATTTGAAATCAAAGGAGGAATATAGAGATTATGATACTTCTGACAGAGCTGAAGGTGTTAAAAACTTTTACAGGTTAAACCATCAGTATCAAACTTATGATTTTGTTTCTAAAAAAGAAAAGGAGTTTTTAGCTTTCAATAGAAAAAAAATGTCCCTGTGGGATGCAGTTGACTTTTTAAATACATTGGTAGATGATAGTGATCCAGATATTGAATTAGATCAATTTCAACACCTACTACAAACGTCAGAATCGATTAGAGCTGATGGTCATGAAGACTGGTTTGTATTGACTGGATTTATTCATGATTTGGGAAAAGTTTTATGCCTTTTTGGAGAACCACAATGGGCTGTAGTTGGAGATACTTTTCCTGTTGGATGTGAATTTTCAAACAAAATTGTTTATCCAGAATTTTTTGATTTTAACCCTGACGCCAAAAATCCTATCTACAACACACCTCTAGGAATTTACTCTCAAAACTGCGGACTTGATAAAGTTAAAATGAGCTGGGGTCATGATGAATATTTATATCAAATATTAAAAAATTATTTACCCAAACCAGCTTTGTATATGATTCGATACCATTCCTTTTATGCTCAGCATAGAGAAGAATCCTATAATCACTTAATGAGTGAAGAAGATCATGAGCTTTTTAAATGGGTAAAGAAATTTAATGCTTATGATTTATATTCAAAGGCACCTACTCCTCCAGATAGTAAAGCACTTCGTCCTTACTATGAAACTTTAGTTGCAAAATACTTGCCTAAAACACTTAACTTTTAAATGTTACCAATTAAAAAAAATGCAATTTAAAGTTGGGAATAGCTTAAGGGTTTTAAAAATATTCGCTTTATATCACTAACTGTATTTGCATATTCAGGAAGAATAGAAATACGTTTCCATTCAGGGTGAATACTGAATTTATTCCAATTTCTGTTACGTTCCTCCATATCCTTAAAAGCAAGCATATAGGTTAATGCAGGCATTAATGGCCCTGATACTTGACTTCCGAAAAATACTGAATGTAGCCCTGTATCTTCAAAAATAGTTAGTTCTCCATCATTAAACATATTCGTTTTTCGTTGAACTGCATCTTCACTGTAACCCTCATATGTTCTTAATTCAAATAATTGTGATCCCTTTTCTGGAACTATTAATTTAGGAAGGCCATCAAAAGCAAAATAAAAAGAACTAGTAAATCTTGTATAGGCAGGTCGCGAAAAAGTGATTGCATCATATCCAACTTTATTTTCCTGGAATACATTGTCTTTAGTCAATCCTTTTAATACTTTACCATAAGTAGCAATGTCATTGTAAGGGATTAACAAGACTAATTCTTTAGGCGTTGGTTGACCAATAGTTTCAAATACACCAATATTTTTAACACCTTGACGATTTAAAGCGGGTAATAAAGATTTTGATAAATAGTTGTGTAGACCTTTTTCTGCTGCATTATAAGGGATAATGTAAGTTCTTAATTCGTAATATTCATTTTGTGCTGTCATTATAAATGAAAACAATAACAAAAATGAAAGGATATTTATTTTAATATTCATGGTTTTGATTATTTAAACTTAATTTTAAAGATATATAATAGATTTATTATGAAAGCACTCCCTGTGTTTTTATTTCTCCCACTTATACTATTAAGTCAGCAAGAGTGTTTTAAACTCACTTTCAATCATCAAGCCCTCCCTTTAATAAAGCTTCAAGAAACAGGAGATTTTGGTATTAAAATTCTAGGCTTTGAAGAAATTGAAATGACTGCAAACCAATATCCTCTTAAAAGATGGTTAAAGAATCATGAAGGAAAACAACAACATCTAATTAATAGTGATGCTAGTGTTCCAAACACGATTATTAATCACATGGCATTTTCCACAAAAAAACTAAAAAGTGTTGTTGAACACTTAAGAAAAAACATAATAGATTATTGGACTGATGAAGGCAAGAAAAATATTGTTAGAATCAGAAAAGATGGTGTGCGTCAAATTAAGATCCAAGACCCTGAAGGACATTGGATTGAAATAAATGAAGCCAATTAATAAACGCTTTTTTTTATTCCCATGGCCAGTCCCCTTAGTTCAGCCAAACCTCTTAATCTTCCAATAGCTGTATACCCTGGATTTGTTTTTTTCTTAAGATCATCTAACATTTGATGTCCATGATCTGGACGCATTGGGATTTCAAAATCTTTTAGTCCTGAAGTCTTTCGTCGTTTTTCTTCAGTTAAAGCAGCTTTGACCATTTCATACATATCAACATTTCCTTCTAAATGATTAGCTTCAATAAAATTGCCTTTTCCATCACGCTGAGTACTCCTAAGGTGCAAGAAATGAATTCTTTGCGCATGATCAGTAAACATTTTTAAAAGATTATTTTCTGCTAGAACTCCGAAGGAACCTGTACAAAAAGTTAATCCATTATTTATTGAAGGTACAGCAGTAAATAATGCATTTAAATCATCTGCATTACTGACAACACGCGGAATTCCAAAAAGAGAAAATGGTGGATCATCTGGGTGAATACTCATATTTATTTTACAGGTTTCAGCTATTGGAATAACAGCTTCTAAAAATTGAATTAAATGATTTTTTAATTTTTCAGAACTAAAATCTCTGTAAGCATCAATTTGTTGATTAAATTCCTTTATGGTGTAATCTTCCTCCGATCCAGGCAGACCAGCTATAATACTATCGGTTAATATCTTAATTTCTAAGTTAGTTTGAGACTCAAAAAATAATTTTGCTTTTTTTATTTGACTTGGTGAATAACTTTTTAATGCATTTTTTCGTTTTAATATAAATAAATCAAAAGCGTGAACGGCAACAATATTAAAAGAAAGTGCAGTAGATCCTGATTTTAAGGGAGTATATAAATGAGTTCTTGTCCAATCAAGAACAGGCATAAAATTATAACAGACAGTCGTAATTCCACAAACGGCTAAGTTTTTTAATGTGAGTTTATAATTTTCTATATACTTTTTAAAATTACCCGTGCGAAGCTTAATATCTTCATGAACAGGAACTGATTCTACAACATCCCATTTAAGACCTGCATTTTTAATTAAGGTTTGATGGTTTTGAATATTTTCAATTGACCAAACATCACCATTTGAAATTTCATGAAGAGCTGATACAATTGTTGTAGCTCCAGCTTGGCTAATGTTTTTTAAAGAAACAGGGTCAGAGGGACCGAACCACCTAAAAGATTCCTTCATACAAATATTTTTTTATTATTAATTTTAATAATCATACTCCTGTAAAAGCACTGAAACCTCCATCAATAGGCAAAACTATTCCTGTAATAAAACTAGCATTCTCACTACACAAAAAGTGAATTGCACCATTAAGTTCTTTAGCTTCACCAAACCGCTTCATTGGGGTGTTTTGTATGATTTTTTTTCCTCTTTCTGTTAGACTACCATCATCATTCAATAATAATTTTTGATTTTGTTTGCCAATAAAAAATCCTGGCGCAACAGCATTTACTCGAATTCCATCTCCAAATTTTATGGCCATTTCGACTGCCATCCAGCGAGTGAAATTTTCCATTGCTGCTTTTCCTGCGGAATAACCAACAACACGAGTCATAGCTTGCTTTACAGTCATAGATGAGTAATTAACAATGGCACCCTTTCCTTTTTCACTCATAGGTTTACCAAAAACAATAGAAGGAAGAAGTGTGCCTTTTAAATTTAAATCTACTACTTCATCAAAGTCAGTTTCTGAAATGTCAAAAATAGATTGATCATCTGAAATTACTGCACCAGGGAGGTTACCTCCTACTGCATTAATTAAAACATCAATTTGACCATATTTATCCATAATACTTTTTTTTACACTCTCTAAACTATCACGATTCAATACATTAACGACATAAGAGGAAACTTCAGTTAACTGAGACAATTTTGCAACCAAAACATTTAAAAGATCTTGACTCCGGCCTAATAAAATTATTTTGGCTTTAGCATTAGCTAAACTGAAGGCTAAACTTCCCGCTAAAGAACCTGTTGCTCCTGTTAAAATAATCACTTTATTTTGTAATGAAAACATATAATTAGTTGTTAAAAATTATAGGAAGAATCCCAGTAAATAGTTTTGTTTTGATCCATAGCACGAATTCCCATGTCTATTGCGAAAGCAGTTTTTGATCCAGAAATTATATTTGACATAGGAAGTTGTGAATTTAGAATTGAATCTCTAAAATCTTCTAAAGCCTGTCTAGTCGGATCAATATGTTCAAATTTTATAGGAATTCCTTTTCCTTTTTCCCAATTAGTAGTGGCTCCTGAAACACCGTCTAAATCCCCAAACTCTTTTGTGTAAGAACCCTCTGGATAAAACCATGCTTTGGCATAATCTAACACCATGGTACCTTTGTCTCCCATAACGTAAATTTTATAATCATCTTTTGAATTTCCTGTTAAACAAGTAAAACTAGCTTTTACTCCATTAGGATACGCATATACAACATTTGTATTATCATAAGTTTCTCTTCCATCCTTCCAATAATCAATACCACCAAACCCACTCACTTTTAATGGATTGGAATTAAATACCCAATTTACAAAATCAATTTGATGAGAACTTAACTCGGCAAGTAAACCATAAGAATACTCGCGATACATGCGCCAATTAATTTGTCTTTCGTATTTTTTATCAGAAACTGGTCTTCGCCAATTTCCATTTCTATTCCATTGTGCTCTAACACTGTTTACCTTCCCAAGTTTTCCGCCTTGTATTAAATCAACAGCATGAGAATATAGCCGAGAACTATGATATTGGTGACCTGTTTGAAATATTTTTGTGTGATCATTTTTTACTTTTTGGACAAGATTTTTTGTTTCTTGAGCACCTTTTACCAGTGTTTTTTCACAATAAATATGCAAGTTGGCGTTAACCGCATCTGATGCAATTTGAGCATGAGTATTAAGAGGAGTACTTATAATAATTGCATCTAAATTCTTGTGCTGTAATAGTTCTAAATAATCTGTATATGCTTTAGCTTTAGGAGCAATTTCTAAAGCTTCATTTAAACGAAAAGTTAGAACATCGCAATAAGCAATTAAGTTAACATTATTAGTGTTAACAAGAATTCTCATTAATCCTTTTCCTCTAGCACCGGTTCCAATCACAGCAACATTTACAGAAGCTATATTCGTTGAATTTAAAATTGAAAAAACATCAGTTTTAGCAATAATAATTGGAGAAACTAAAGTAGCAGCTCCTTTAGATAAAAAAGTTCTTCGGTTTAACATAAATCTTTGATATTAGTATTAAACAGTAGTAAATTAAAGATTTTTTATCAAGCAATTTAATGAAAAGTTTTTCTATATTAGATAATTATAACACAGTTTTATCAATACCATACTTTTGAAGAAAAAACACAGAAACCTTCTTTTTTTACTAGTTTTAATCGGATTAATATTTCCTACAACCAAAATAAAAGCACAAAATAATAATTGGAAAAATTTACTTGAGAATAACTCTTTAAGCAAATTCAAACAATTAAATGGGTCTGCTCAATTTTACCTTAAAAATGATGAACTTGTTGGTGTTTCTAAAGCAAATACATCTAATAGTTTTTTAGCTACCAAAAAGCTATACAAAGATTTTATTTTAGAATTTGAAGTTAATATCGATATTGGTTTAAACTCAGGAGTTCAGTTTAGAAGCAATAGCAGTCAAAACTTTCAGGAAGGAAGAGTATATGGTTATCAATGTGAAATTGAAACTAGCACAAGAAAGTGGGGTGGTGGAATATATGATGAAGCTCGTAGAGGCTGGCTCTATCCCCTTACGAGGAATTTAAATGCACAAGAGGCTTTTGTTAATGGAACATGGAATCATTACAGAATTGAAGCTTTTGGAAATAAGATACGAACTTATATTAATGGAGTTCAATGTGCAAATCTTGTTGATTCTATGTCATCAGAAGGGTTTATTGCGTTTCAGGTACATTCAATCGAAGATATTTCAGATGAAGGTAAAATAGTAAGATGGCGAAACATTATGATTATGGAATCACCTGGTTTCAGTGAGTTAAATAATAAATCAAATTCAGCACCGGAAATTAGCTATTTAGAAAATGAATTGTCAGAAAACGAAAAACGTATTGGTTTTCGAATGTTATGGGACGGAGAGTCCAAAAAAGGATGGCGAGGAGTAAAATTAAGTGGTTTTCCTCTAAAAGGATGGGAGATTCATGACAACATTTTATCAGTGGAATCAGCAGATGGTTATGAATCTTCTAATGGTGGTGATATTATTACAATACAAACTTTTTCAGATTTTGAACTAAGTTTAGACTTTCTATTGACCCCAGGAGCCAATAGTGGCATTAAATATCTTGTAAATCCAAACTTAAATAAGGGAAATGGTTCTGCTATTGGATTAGAATTTCAGCTTTTAGATGACAACCTTCATCCTGATGCTAAAGCTGGTAAAAATGGAAACAGGACTGTTGGATCTCTATATGATTTAATAAGAGCTGAAAACACAGAAAATGGTAGTCGAGGTAAAAACTTTAAAGGAGTTGGGCAATGGAATAATGCTAGAATTGTTGTCAAAAATGGATACGTTGAGCACTGGCTTAATCATGTTAAAGTAGTAGCCTATAGCAGATTTAGTCAAACATTTAAGGCGTTAATTGAAAAAAGCAAATATGAAAAATGGGATCAATTTGGTGTCTGGCCTTCAGGCAAAATTTTACTTCAAGATCATGGAGACAGAGTTTCATTTAAAAATATCAAAATCCGGGAATTTTAAAAAATAGTGTCTATGAATCATACTAGAAGAAGTTTCATAAAAAAAACATCCTTAGGGACAATGGCATTGGGAGGTTTTACTTCTACATCATTAATAAGCGAAAATGTTTTGGGCTCTAATGATCGGATTAATTGTGCGGTGATTGGAGTACGTAGTAGAGCAAAAGCACATGTACTGGCAATACATGGTCAGAAAAATACTAAAATCTTATACAGCTGCGATGTAGATGATCTTATTCTAGAGGAACATAATATCTGGTCAAAAAATAATATTGGTTATGTCCCAAAAAACGAAAAAGATTTTAGAAAAATTCTTGAAGATAAAAAAATAGATGCAGTATTTATTGCAACTCCTGAACACTGGCATGCACCCATGGCAATTTTAGCATTAAAAGCAGGAAAGCATGTTTATATTGAAAAACCTTGTAGTCATAACCCACATGAAAATGATTTATTAGTAACCGCACAAAAAAAATATGGGCTTAAGGTACAAATGGGAAACCAACAACGCTCTGCTAGAACTTCTATACTGGCAATGCAAGATATTAAAGAAGGTATTATTGGTAAAACATATAAAGGTGAAGCATATTACTCAAACAACAGGGGTTCAATTGGTGTTGGAAAAGAAATATCTGTTCCTAAAACATTAGATTGGGATTTATGGCAAGGACCTGCTCCAAGACAAATATATAAGGATAATATTCATCCTTATAATTGGCATTGGTTTAGAAAATGGGGAACAGGTGAAATGCATAACAACGGAACACATGAGGTGGATATTTGTCGATGGGCACTTGATGTTGGTCTTCCGGAAAGTGTTACTTCTTTTGGAGGAAAATACACCTATAATGATGATTGGGAATTTGCAGACAACCAACAGGTTACTTTTAAATACCCTAAAAATAAATTTATTACTTGGACCGGTCATAGCAGAGGATTAATTAAACCTGAACAACCGGGTCGAGGGGTCACCATCTATGGAAGCAAAGGAAGCATTCAATTGGACAGAAACTTTTATAAACTGTATGATTTACAAGGAAACCTATTAAAATCAGAATTTGAAAAATCCGTAAATGCTACTACTGATACAATGGGTCAAGGAGATTTAGACGTTAACCATGTAAAAAACTTTTTTGAAGCAATTAGAGAAGGAAAATCTTTAAATGCAGAAATAAAAGATGCTAGTATTTCAACCATGCTTTGTCATTTGGGAAACATGGCACAAGATGCTGGGGAAACATTAAAAATTGATCAAACAACTGCTAAAGTTTTGAATAATAAAAAAATAATGCAACAATGGAAGAGAGAATATGCTAAAGGCTGGGAGCCTAAAGTTTAGAATTTGGCTAAATAACTCACAAAACAAATGATGCTTATTGAATAGTAATTAAAATAATCCTGTAGACACTTAAATTTCGATGCAAAATTTTATTACCAATGATTTTTTACTTGAATCTGAAACAGCGAAAAAACTTTACCATGATTTTGCTGCACACCTTCCTATTATAGATTATCATTGTCATCTTTCTCCAAAAGCAATAGCAGAAAATACTCAATTTGAAAATATTACAAAACTATGGATTGATGGAGATCATTATAAATGGAGAGCTTTACGAACACTTGGAGTTGAAGAGAAGTATATTACCGGTTCTGCAAGTGATCAGGAAAAGTTTTTAGAATGGGCAAAAGCAATGCCTTTTACAGTCCGAAATCCAATTTATCATTGGTCCCATTTGGAACTACTTCGATATTTTAATTGTAATGAATTACTTTCAGATAAAAATGCAATAAATATTTACCAAGAAACTACTGCTCTGGTAAAAACCAAAGACTTTAGAACACAGAATTTATTAGAAAAAATGAATGTTGAATTAATTTGCACAACTGAGGATCCTATTGAGAATCTTAATTACCACCAACAACTAAAAAAATCAAGTTTTAAAACAAAAGTAAGCACTTCATTTCGTCCTGATAAGGCTATTATGATTGAAAGCAATACATATAATACTTATATTAATTCATTAGAAGCGCGGACTAATAGTGAAATAAAAAGCTATAAAAAATTAAAAGATGCGCTAATTAATCTAGTAGAATATTTTCACGAAAATGGTTGTAGGATTTCAGACCACGGCCTCACCTTCATTCCTTTTGAAATAACCTCAGAAAAAACTATAGAAACAATTTTTGAAAAAAGAAGGCTGGGTAATAATCTTTCAGAAAAAGAAAAAAATCAATATCAAACATCTTTAATGATTTTTCTCGGGAAACTTTACCACAGAAAAGGATGGGTACAACAGTTTCACTTGGGAGCAATGCGCAACAACAATACCAGAAAATTTAAACTATTAGGACCTGATACTGGTTGGGACTCTATTGGAAATTACCCCATTGCACAAAATTTATCAAAATTTTTAGATTGTTTAGATCAAAACAATGAGTTAACCAAAACCATCTTATACAACCTAAATCCCTCAGATAATGCTATAATGGCGACCTTAATTGGTAATTTTAATGATGGAAGTGAAAAAGGAAAAGTTCAATGGGGATCTGGTTGGTGGTTTATGGATCAATTAGAAGGAATGACCAATCAGTTAAACACATTATCTAACATAGGACTTATTAGTTGTTTTGTGGGAATGTTAACTGACTCAAGAAGTTTTCTTTCATTTCCAAGACATGAATATTTCAGAAGATTAGTTTGCAACTTATTTGGTGAAGATATTGAAAAGGGACGACTACCAAATGATCTATCATGGGTTGGTAAAATAATTTCTGATATCTGTTATAATAATGCTAAAAACTATTTTGATTTCTAAAAAATGCATTCATTAAAGACGATAGGTCACCTATTTATTTTAGTAATATTTTCTCTTTTTGGTTGCACTAAATCAAAAACAATAAGAGTTATTAAATTAGCACACGGCCTTGATGTTAAACACTCTGTACATCAGGCTATGCTCAAGGCAGATGAATACATAAATACCGTATCAAAAGGGAATATGCGTATTCAAATCTATCCAAATCAGCAACTAGGAAGTGAACGTGAGTGTTTAGAATTATTACAGATTGGAAGCCTAGACATGACTAAAGTTTCAGGTGCTGTAATGGAAAATTTTGCTCCAAAAACTAGAGTTTTTGGACTTCCATTCTTATTTGAAAGTAAAGAACACTTATTTAGAGTTCTTGATGGAGCGATCGGTAAAGAATTGCTAGATGAAGGTAAGGAATATTGGCTAAAAGGAATGGGGTATTATGATTCAGGTAGTAGAAGTTTTTATACTCGGGAAAAACTAATCACTAAGCCCGAAGATTTAATAGGACTAAAAATAAGAGTTCAGGAAAGTGCTTCAGCTATAGAGATGGTAAAACAATTAGGTGCTTCCCCTACACCAATTTCATGGGGAGAGTTATATACATCAATTCAACAAGGTGTCGTGGATGGAGCTGAAAATAATCCTCCAAGCTTTTACTTATCTAAACATTACGAAGTTTGTAAATATTATGTGATTGATGAACACACTATGATTCCTGATCTTTTAGTGATAAGTACCCACACATGGAAACGACTTAATACTCAAGAAAAAGAATGGCTTCAAAAAGCAATTAATTTTTCTATTCCCTACCAACGAAAATTATGGATTCAATCAGAAAAAGAATCATTAGATGCTGTAATTAAAGCTGGAGTTCAAGTTAGTTATCCTGAGAAAAAAAAATTTAAAGAAGCTACTTACTCTATGTATAATTCTTTTCGAAAAAATTTTGAAATGAACCAATTAATTGATTGTATTCAAAATGAAAAAAATTAAAACATACCTCGATCGAGTTATTGAAAAACTTCTTATAACAATATTTGGGTTAATGGTTATCAATGTAATTTGGCAAGTCATTACACGTTATTTTAGTGAAAATCCGAGTTCATTTACTGATGAGTTATCTCGTTATCTTATGATTTGGCTTGGCATCTTAGGAGCTGCTTACGTTACTGGAAAAAACGAACATGTCTCTATTGATTTTTTCATAAAAAAAATAAGTGTACAAAATCGTAAAATACTTACTCTGTTTATAACATTAAGTATAATTTGTTTTGCGATTATAGCGCTAGTTATAGGTGGCGGTCGTTTGGTCTACATAACCCTAATTTTACAACAATATTCACCATCACTAAAAATACCTTTGGCATTAGTTTATAGTATCCTTCCTATCAGTGGAATCTTAATTATATTTTATAAAATAACAGAAATACCTAAGTAATTAAATATGGAAAATCTGCCTGTAATTGTTCTTATTTTAAGTTTTATTATTTTTATTTCTATTGGTACTCCAGTGGCATGGAGCATTGCTATTTCATCACTACTAACTATTATTATTTCTCTTCCATTTATCCCTGCTGCAACAACTATTGCACAGCGGATGGCTACAGGTTTAGACAGTTTTACGCTTTTAGCTATTCCGTTTTTTATTCTTTCTGGACAGCTAATGACACACGGGGGTATTGCAAGTCGTCTAATAGGTTTTGCTAAAACTATTGTTGGAGCTTTACCTGGTGGATTAGCATTAATTAATATAATGTCAGCAATGCTAATGGGTGCTATTGCAGGGTCAGCTATGGCATCTGCATCAGCAATGGGATCTATTCTAGGTCCTGAAATGGAAAAAGAAGGTTATGATAAAGAATATGGTGCAGCTGTTAATATTACATCCTCTACAATTGGATTGGTTATCCCACCCAGTAATGTGTTAATTGTATATTCACTTGCCAGTGGAGGCGTTTCAATTGCCGCCTTATTTTTAGCAGGATATATTCCTGGAATTCTAACAGGACTATTTTTAATGATTGTTGCCTCTATTTGGGCAAAAAAGAAAGGATACCCCACTTCTAAAAAAAGTTCCTTAAACAACATATTTAAAACATTTATTGTTGCAATTCCTAGTTTATTTCTACTTTTTATAGTTATTGGAGGTATTGTTTCTGGAATCTTTACCGCTACAGAAGCATCAGCAATAGCAGTTATATACACTTTAATTCTAGGAATGGTTTATAAAGAAATTAAATTGAAAAATATTCCTAATATTCTCATGGAGGCATCTAAAACTAGTGCGGTTATAATGCTTCTAATTGCGGCCTCAATGAGTATGTCTTGGATTATGTCCTTTGAAAATATACCTCAAAATTTAAGTGAATTTTTATTGAGCCTGAGTGATAATAAGATTATCATTTTATTGATTGTTAATCTTTTGTTGCTCTTTGTTGGAATATTCATGGACATGACTCCTGCGGTATTGATTTTTACTCCAATTTTCTTACCTATTGTTACTTCTATTGGTATAAATCCTATTCAATTTGGAATTATAATGGTCTTGAATTTATGCATTGGCTTATGTACTCCTCCAGTAGGATCAGTCCTATTTGTTGGGATTGGACTTGCAAAAACAAGTATCGAAAAGGTTATAAAGCCATTACTCCCTTTATTTATTGCCATGATATTTTCCTTAATACTCATTACTCTTTTCCCAGCACTTACGCTTTGGCTCCCTAGTCTATATAGTATTTAATAAATAATCATCTTAAAAAGAAACAAATTTGATTATTTTTAGGCATTGAAAAAAATCGATGAATTACCAAAAAGATGAAAACACAGTGCCTTTTAAAGAGGTGAATTTTGAAATAAGTGCACTCCTGGAAAATTATATAGAGAAAAGCCGTGAAGGAAAAACCTCTGTTCTGAAACAAAGAAGTCCTAAAAGCATTGCAGAGGCACTCCAAGCAGAATACTATTTTAGAAATGGTTTTAAAACAACTGCTGCATTAAAAAAATTTATTTCTATCTATTTAGACAATACTAATCATTTGCGTAATCCGAAATATATGGGTCATCAGGTAGCTGTTCCTCAAGATCTTTCAGGTATTCCTGATTGGATTCATGGTACCGTTAACAACCCTAGTTCATTATATGAAATGGGTCCAGCTGGAGCAACATTAGAAGGATTTATGATAAATTGGATGTTACAACATTTAGGCTGGTTTAAAGGCAAAAATCTTTATGATTTTAAATTAAATAAAAATAATGGAAGCGGTGTTTTAACACATGGAGGTTCTATTGCAAATCTGACTGCACTATCAGCTGCTAGAGCTGCAATTTCTCCTGAAGCATGGACAAATGGCTCTCCAAAAGATTTAGTTGTAATAGGTCCAAGTACGGCACATTACTCAATTGCTAGAGCACTATCAATAATGGGAATGGGTAAGAATGCATTTATTCCTGTTTCTGTTGATGAAAATGAAGTACTTATAATAGAAAATCTTGAAAAAGTTTATACTCAACAATTAAACGAAGGGAAACGAATAATGGCAGTAGTTGCAAATGCCTGCGCAACCTCTACTGGTCTTTTTGACAAATTGGAAGATGTTGCTGATTTTTGTGAGAAACATGCTCTCTGGTTTCATGTAGATGGAGCTCATGGAGCTGCTGCTTTGTTGTCTAAAAAAGACAAACATAATGTAAAAGGAATAGAACGTGCAGATTCATTAATATGGGATGCTCACAAAATGATGCGAGTTCCTGCGCTTTGCACCGCTGTTCTCTACAAAAACGTTATTTCTCAAATAAACGCCTTTCAGCAAAAAGGAAGTTATGTATTCCATGATGAAGATGTCATTGGAATGGACTCAATGCCCTATACGATTGAATGCACTAAATCTGCTCTAGGAATGAAGCTCTATTGGAGTTTTGCTTTAGAAGGAGAAAAAGCAATAGGGAACTTTATTCAAAATAGCTTCCAACAAGCAAGAGACTTATATCATTATTTAAACAATCATAAAGAGTTTTATTGTCCTTATGAACCAGAATCTAATATACTTTGTTTTCAATATCGTCCTGATTTACTGACAAACAAACAACAACTTGAGCTTCGCTATCAATTGATTAATACAGGTGATTTTTATATCACATCATGTGAAATTAAAGGAAAAAGATATCTAAGAACCGTATTAATGAATCCGTTAACCCAAAAAGAAGATTACATTTCATTGTCTATTGCTATCGAAACACAAGCGAAAATACTTCTTGAGACTTATAAATAAAGAGATTATAGTAATCCATTAAAAAAGTATAAAAATTTGGATCTATTATGCCACTTGTAAGAAGAACATAATTGTTTAATTTTGTATTCTTTAATAAATTTTAACATGATGGATCTTGTAATGCGTTTTGTAACGTTTCTTTCGGAAAAAGGATTAAACAATTTCTGGGCTCAATTTTTAGGCAGAGCATTAATTATTTTATTTCTCCTTACAATCAGTTATTTGATATACTGGTTTACTAGGAAAATTATTCTACAAATTTTTAGCAAACTCGCTAAAAAAACAAAATCTAGTTTTGATGATTTATTATTGAAGAATAAAACGGCTAAACGTATATCACATTTTTTACCGATTTTATTTTTATATGAATTTTTACCAGAAGTAATTTCAAACTACCCCGCAGGATCCTCTATATTAAAGAATATATTAGAAGCACTTACCATTGTAGCAGTAATTAATTTGATAATGGCTGTACTTAATACTTTGAAGGATTACATAAAACTATACCCCTCCTTTAAAGATAAGCCTATAGATAGCTACATTCAGGTATTTATGATTTTTCTGTGGTTCATAGGAATTATACTGATTTTATCTGTATTAACAGGAAAGGATATTGGCACATTTTTAACAACTCTTGGAGCTTTATCTGCTGTACTCCTTTTTGTATTTAAAGATACTATTCTTGGGTTTGTCGCTAGTGTTCAAATTACAGTAAATGATACTGTTCGAATTGGCGATTGGATTAGTATGCCAAATAATAATGCAGATGGAGATGTAATTTCCATTAGTCTTTCTTCGGTTCAAATTCAAAACTTTGACAATACGATTACTTCGATACCCACTTATAAACTCATTTCAGATTCTTTTATTAATTGGCGTGGTATGAGTGAATCGCAAGGAAGAAGAATCAAGCGATCCCTATTAATAAAAATTGACAGTATTCACTTTATGGAGGATAAAGCTTTGAAGGATTTAGAAAAAATTGAACGTATTAAATCTTTTTTACAGTCTAGAAAAACTGAGATTGAATCTCATAACAAGAAAAAAAACATTGATAAGTCAATGCTAATTAATGGTAGAAACTTGACTAATTTAGGGCTATTTAGAAACTATGCAGAAGCATACTTGGAAGAACACCCAATGGTAAATTCAAATATGACTATTATGTGTCGACAGCTTTCCCCAACTTCTCAAGGTATTCCATTAGAAGTTTATGCTTTTTGTTCTGATAAAAATTGGAAAAATTACGAACATATATCAGCTGATATTTTTGATCATTTACTTGCTGCCACACAATATTTTGGTTTAGTATGTTTTGAATTGTCCCCTCAAACTCCTATTAATTAGATTTTTTAAATAAAAAAGACTGCCCATTAGAACAGTCTTTTAATAATCTAAATCATATTAACTAGTCAATTCCTTGTCCGTTTATATGAGGTGCTCCAGCTGCTATTAAGGCAATCTCAATTGGCAAGATAGAAGCATAAACTGCTTTCACCTTCGCTTTTATTGTAACAAGAATCTCTTTTGCAGTTTCATAACTTTTTCTATGAACTCCTGTAGGTCCATAACTATTTCTCATACCATTCATTGCATTAGAGAGATAGTTTTGCATGCCTGCAGGATTACGTTCTCCAATAGCACTTCTTGAGTTACTTCCATTAAGCATTTTTTCAATTGCATCAATAGCATTTTTTAAATCAACTAACTGACCCTCTATTTCACCAGGCGTTATATTTGATCGAGATAAAGCTATAGTCATGGCTTTATGTTTTCTTGTACTTGAATTCAGCAAGTCTTGAACACCATTAATCTCTCGTAACAATTCAACTAAAGAAACCCGGAAAGTATTGAAATCTTGATAACTAGTTCCTTTTAATACTCCCTCATAAATAGGGGTAACTTCAAAAGTGATAGGACCATCTAGTGGAGATACGATTCCATTTTTTTCTAGATGAAGTGAGGCAGAATAAGTTCCAGGAGTAGCCATCGTTCCTCCTCTTCTATAACTTCTTCTAGTATTTCCATCACTTGAAATTGCAAAAGGATTAAAATGGGATAAGTTCCAAGAAATTCGGTGACTTCCTTTTGATGCCTTCTGATATACTTTTTGAATAACGTTTCCATCAGTATCGTGAATGGTTAAAATAATCTGAGCTGATTTTTCAGAAGCTTCAGAATCTAGAGCATCCCATCCTGGAAAACGAATATTTGTATTTTTAAGCTTCTTTTCAGCTGTTTTTCTTAATTGCTTTTTGGTTTTATAATCCTCAGAAAGATGGTAAGTAAATACAGCCCCAAACTCAGGATTTTTAGCAAAATAATAATCTGCACCTGTATTCCCAACTTTACTGCGAGGAACAAACCACTTAGCAGGTCTTGGAGAAAATAGTTTTGCTTTTTTAGCTAAATTTTCTTCGGTAAAATCACGTAAGGCAGAATAATCATCTAACACGTAAAAGCCTCTTCCAAAAGAAGCAGCTACCAGGTCATTTTCTCGTTTTTGAATGGTTAAATCACGAAATGAAATTGTTGGAGTGCCTGGAAGTTTTTGCCAAGCCTCTCCACCATTTAGTGAGGTATAAATTCCATATTCAGTGGCTGCAAAAAGTAAATTCTTTTTAACAGGATCTTGTACCATTCTCCATACCAATGTTCGCTTTGGAATGTTGTTTGAAATGGATTTCCAAGTCATTCCTTTATCTGTACTTTTAAATAAAAATGGTCTAAAATCACCTTCTTTATGATTATCAAGTGCAACGTATACAGTGTTTGCATCAAATAAATCAGCTTTAATATCATTCACAAAAGAACGAGTAGGTACTCCTAGTTTTGTTACAGAAATTGAACGCCATGAATCCCCACCATTTTCAGAAACTTGTATAAATCCATCATCTGTTCCAGCATATAAAAGTCCTTCTTGAACTGGTGATTCTGCTAATGAAGTAATTGTATTGTAGTTTGACATAGCTCCAACGTCCCAAGCATTATCCCAACTTTGTTGACGCCCCATAATAGGAAGTGTAATTCGATCTTCATTTCTTGTTAAATCACCAGAAATAGCGATCCAGTCGTCACCACGGCTTTCAGACTTCCACACTCTATACGATGCAAAATATAAACGAGAAGGATTATGGGGACTAACCAAAATGGGTGCGTCCCAATTAAAACGCTCGTGCGGTTCACCAAAAGAGGCTTGTGGCTGAATAGACAGCTGCTCCCCTGTAGTTAGATCTACACGATGCAAACCTCCTTGCTGAGTTTCTGCATAGACAATATTATTATATACTGGATCGGTTGCAGACTGATGTCCATCAGCAAATAAAGTTTTATACCAGTGTTTATTTGCTATGCCTTCACGCTCATCGCTAGCAGATGGACCTCCAGCAGATCCGTTATCCTGTGTTCCTCCAAAAATATGATAAAAAGGTTCCGCATTATTAACTGCTACTTTATAAAACTGAGTTAATGGTAGATTTTTAATATAACGCCATGTTTTAGCATTGTCAAAGCTTTCATAAATTCCAGCATCCGTTCCTAACATAATGTAATTTGGATCGTCGTCTTTAAAAACAATTGCATGGTTATCTGAGTGCTTATCGCGTTCTGGTAATTGATTAAAAGTTTTTCCCCCATCTCCAGAAGTTAAAACGCGAACATTCATTAAGTATAATCGATCAAATTCGTGTGGACTAGCATAGAGTTCCTGATAATAATGTGGCCCTGTCCCACCAGAAACAGTATTAGACATTTTTGTCCAAGACTCACCTCTATTTGAAGATCGATAAACTCCACCTTGTGTTCTTTCTAATTCTATTGCTGCATAAATAACATCTGGTTGTTGTGGTGAAATTGCTAATCCAATTTTTCCCATATTTATTATAGGAGAATCATCATTATTCACAATACCATCATTATTTGAGTCTGGATTATTAGGCAATCCAACACTCAGTATATTCCATGAATCACCCCCATTATCAGATCGATAAATTGCAGTTCCGGGACCACCACCCATAAGTGCTGCAACGGTTCTGTGCCGATCCCAAGTAGCGGCATAAATCACATTAGGATCTCTTGGATCTAACATAATATCTGTTACCCCAGTCCATTCTTTATTCCCTAGGACCTGTTTCCAAGTGATTCCTCCATTTAGGGTTTTAAATAATCCACGCTCTCCACCATTACTCCAAAGAGGACCTTGAGCTGCTACCCAAACAACATCTGAATTTGTGGGATGTACAATAATTTCTGAAATATGTTCAGAGTTTTTAAGCCCCATGTTTTTCCAACTTTTTCCGTCGTCAGTACTTTTAAAAATACCATCTCCATAAGCAACATGTCTACCTCCAACATTTTCTCCAGAACCAACCCAAACGGTAGAGGGGTTGCTTGGATCTAGGGTAATACACCCAGTAGAATAAGTCGATTGATCGTCAAAAATAGGAGACCAAGTGGTACCTGCATTTTCAGTTTTCCAAACACCTCCAGAACCTACTGCAACATACCAAACATTATCGTTGTCTGGATGGGTGACAATATCGGCGATTCGTCCAGATAAAAAAGCAGGACCTACATTTCTAAATTTAAATGCATCCAAAGAAACCTCTTTGGTTTCCACTTTTATATTTTTACGTTTACGTTGAGCCTCAATTTCATGAAAAGGAATTAAAAACAAGAAGCATAAAAATGATCCATATAACAAAAAGAATACTTTATTTTTCATCTTAAATTAAGTTTAATTAAAAAAGCTTTATTACAAAGACAAATAGTTTATGGTGATTTATTAAAAGTAGTGAATTTTATAAAAAAAAGCCATTTAACCTTTTATTTTATTAATCTTTTAATCAAACTAATCTTTTTTTCAGATATTAGTATTTTATGACTTTAAAAGCAAAAAATGAAATACTTTAAAATATTATTATTTATCTCATTCCTTTACTTTGGTCCCTTTGTTTTAGCTCAAAAACCAAAAAATAAAAATGGGTTAAAGTCCATTGATTCTTTAACTAAAAAAATGCAAAAACAATCTGGATTAATTACTTCCTATTATGAAAATGATAAAGTTTTTTTCGAACTCTCAGACTCACTTTTGGAAAAAGATTTACTGATGGTGAGCCGTTTTGTTCAACTCCCCTCTAATTATCAAGCTTATTTGAATGCTGGATCTAAAACAAGTCAACAGTTAATCAATTTCAAGAAAAAAGGAACAAAAATATTATTAACTCAGAAAAGTTTCGTGAATATTGCAAGTGCAAAAGATCCAATATCATTAAGTGTTGATCTTAATAACTTCCCTCCTATTTTAGCTGCTTTTGATATTAAAAATAATGAAGAAAATATTCATTTAATTGATGTTAGCAATTATTTTAATAATGATTCTCCAGGCTTCAATATTATTAGGAAAGGCTTGAAAAAAGAATACGGTATCGGAAATCCAGATAGCAAAAGAAGTTACATTGACACCGTTAAGAGTTTCCCTAAAAACATTGAGATAAGACATACACTAACCTTTAATACTTCTAGTCCACCAAGAAATAATTCTGCAAGTACTCTAAGTTTTCAAATAAACCATTCAATTATTGCATTACCAGAAACTCCAATGCCTGTTAGATACACAGATGAAAGAGTAGGCTGGTTCAGTTTAAAAAAATACAATTATAGCTCTAATGCATTAAAATCTGATGACATTAAAATCATTCGAAGATGGCGCCTTGAACCTTCTGATGTGGAAGCTTATAATAGAGGAGAATTAGTTGAGCCTATTAAGCCCATAATATATTATTTAGATCCCGCAACTCCCTTAAAATGGCGTTCTTATTTTAAACTAGGAATTGAAGATTGGAATACTGTTTTTGAGAAAGCAGGTTTTAAAAATGCAATTATTGCTAAAGACTCTCCCTCTAAAGAAGAAGATCCTGAATTTAGTCCTGAAGACATTCGTTATTCAACTATTAGATATGTTGCAACCACCACACGTAATGCAACTGGACCAAGTGTTTCAGATCCTAGAAGTGGAGAGATTATTGAAAGTGATATTATATGGTATCACAATCATTTACGTTCCTATCGCAATCGTTATTTATTAGAAACAGGGGCTGCAAATCCAAAAGCAAGAAGTTTAGATACACCCGAAGAAGAAATTGGTGAAATGATGCGTCGTGTAATTTCTCATGAGGTAGGACATGCCCTAGGATTGCCTCATAATATGAAAGCGAGTTCAGCTTATCCCGTAGACTCTCTTCGTTCAGGTAGTTTTACACAAAAAATGGGAATTGCCACTACCATAATGGATTATGCTAGGTTTAATTATATTGCGCAACCTGGTGATAAAAACATTCGTTTTGTACGTCAATTGGGTCCTTACGATGATTATGCAATTGAATGGGGCTATCGTTACTTTTCTAATCAAACACCAGAAAGTGAAAAAATACTTTTAAATGAGATGGTCGATCAAAATAGTATGAATCCCATCTATATGTTTGGTTCCGGTGGAAATGATCCTAATACCCAAACTGAAAACATTGGAGATGATCCCATAAAAGCAAGCGAGTACGGATTAAAAAATTTAAAAATAGTTGCTAAAAATCTAGAAAAATGGACTACTGCCAAAGGTCAATCTTACAATGATCTAAATGAACTATATAATGAAATGATTGGTGTTTATCGAAGATATATTTACCATGTCATCCGAATGATTGGAGGAGTAAATGAAACACTTATGCACAAAGGACAGGATAATATTCCTTTTAAAAATTTAGATCAACAAGCTCAAATACAAGCCTTAAACTTTTTAAATACACATTTATGGAAAACCCAAGATTGGTTAATGCAAAAGCCATTGATTTCAAAGATTAAAAACGAAGGAGTGCTAAAACTTCTTCAAAACTTACAACTCAGCGCATTAAATAGAATTCTAAGTGTTAAGAATTTAAACCGAATTTTATCCTCTCATTCCACACTTGTTGGTAAGGGCTTTCACCCTGACGGAATTTTAGATCATTTTTTTTTACAATTCATAATTAAGCCTGCCTCTACAGATGACTCCTTTAAAACACTTCAAATTCGATATGTTGAACAAATCCTTGAACTTTCTGAAGAAAAAGACTTAAATCCAATAATAAAGACGAGCCTTGAAGCATTTAAAAAGGAAATCCATCGAATTGCCAAAAAGAGAAGTAAATCTGGTACTGTCGCAGAGAAAAATCAATATTCTTACTTAAAGAGTCTTGTCTCAAAGTAAGAATAGAGAAAATCTCTGTGGGATTCTGTGTTGAGATCAATTAAAAAATTGAATCTATCACTTCAAAGGCAGCCTCAGCCATGCGGTTGCCTTTATTATCCAATAAAGGATTAATTTCACAAACTTCCAGTGCAACAACTTTTTCACTAGATTTTATTCCTTTAATAATCCTTACAACCTCATCAATATCAAATCCATTGGAAACAGGTGTTCCAGTACCGTAAGAAACCAAATCACAATCTAAAGCATCCACATCGAAAGTGATATAAATCATATCCACTTCAGTTAATTTTGTTAAACATTCTTGAATACAAACATCAAAACCTCGATTACGCATTTCATGAACTCTGTAGTTTTTTATTTTACAACTTTCTATGATGTCATCTTCCTGAGATTCAGTATCTCGGACACCAAAATAAATCAAATTCTCTGGCTTTAAAATGGGAGAAACAGATCCCATCTCTTTCATTTGATTCCAATCGGATATAGTTTCAAGGCTTACGTGATTGATTTTTTGATTAATATTATCATGTGCTAACGCGGCTGCAAGTGGCATTCCATGGACATTGCCTGAGGGAGAACTATAAGGAGTGTGTAAATCAGCATGGGCATCAATCCAAATTACTCCCAGAGTTTTATCTGGGTTTGCACTTTTAATTCCTGCCAATGATCCTAAAGCAGATGAATGATCACCTGATAAAATCAAAGGGAATA
>CAJQQG010000060.1 GCA_905480425.1 uncultured Flavobacteriaceae bacterium
AATAGAAACCTTATCAAATTTTTGAGTGTACTCTTTTATAGCTTTATCACCTTTCACTTTCACTTGCTCAAAGACTTCTGCTACAACTACTTCCAAGTCCGAAGAGAAAGCATTAGGACGCTCTAAAAGATGTATCCATTCTTTAGATGATGGATTAATATATTGTTTCATTACAATACCATTTTTTCAATTGGACATACAAGAATATCTTCAGCACCTTCTGCCTTGAGAGAATCAATAACTTCCCAAAAATCGCCTGCATTTATTACAGAATGTAACGAACTCCATCCTTCTTCTGCAAGTGGTAAAATTGTTGGACTTTTTAAAACAGGTAAAATAGCACTGATAGATGCAATTTTATCATTTGGCACATTCATTAAAATATATTTAGATTTTTTTGCGCGTAGAACCGACTTTATTCTAAAGCAAAGTTTCTCAATTAACTCTTTTTTAACTTCATTTAAATTAGGTGCTTGAACTAAAACCGCTTCTGAAGTGGCAATCTGAATAACCTCTTTTAAGTTGTTTTTAAACAGTGTACTTCCACTAGAAACAATATCACAAATGGCATCTGCTAAACCAATATTAGGAGCTATTTCAACAGATCCGTTAATAATATGTAATCCTGCATTAATCTTATTCTTAGATAAAAATGACTTTACTGTATTTGGATAAGATGTAGCAATTTGCTTACCCTCTAAATCTTCTAGACCAGAAAATGATATTCTCTTTGGCACTGCAATACAAACACGACATTTTGAAAACCCTAATTTTTCAATAATAGATAAGTCTCCACCTTTTTCAACTACTAAATTTTCGCCTAAAATAGCCAAATCGACAACACCATCGCGCATATACTGAGGAATGTCTCCATTTCTTAGAAAAAACACTTCCATAGGAAAATTTCTAACTGTTGTTTTTAATTGATCTTTTCCATTATCGATCGAAATACCACAGTCTTTGAGCAACCTAAGAGAATCCTGGTTTAATCTTCCTGATTTTTGAATCGCTATTCTAATCATTTTTTCATTTTATTGTTTAAACTCTGCGAATTTTAAAATAAAAAAACCCGCTTGAAATTCAAACGGGTTTCTATTACTCTATATACATAGCATCATTAGGACTCGTTTGAGACTTCTAAATAATGATGATGTATGTTCATTAATTTCATGGACACAAATGTATTGAAAATTATTTTAATTTTCTAACCTATTGATTTCCTAAAATAATTGGAAGACCTCCCTTACCACTTCCAATCACGATTACCTTAGAATTTGGAGATTCTGAAAGCTTGATAGTCGCTTCAATTCCTTTTTCTCTTAGAATTTTATCTGTTAATGAAGCACTCAAAATACGGTTAGCGGTTGCCTTACCTTCTGCATCAATTCTTTGACGCTCTGCCTCTTGTGTTGCTTTTTCAATACGGAATTCATATTCCAAAGCCTCTTGTTCTTGGTTTAACTTACGTTCAATCGCTTCACGAATGGCTATTGGTAAAGTCACATCACGAACTAAAACTGCATTTAATTGTACATATTGACCTTCAACTACTTTTTTAGTTTCTTCAAAAATTTCATTTTGAATAGCATCACGTTTTGTAGAATATAATTGTTCTGGTGTATATCGTCCAACAACACTTCTCGCTACAGCTCTAATTTGAGGAATAATAATGATATTTAGGTAATTGACTCCTTTTGTTTGGTGTAGTTTCCCTAATTCCGCAATAGTAGGCTGGTATAATACAGATATATCTAGACTAATTTCCAAGCCATTTGAAGAAAGTACTTGCATTTTACTTTCAAATACTTCTTGTTGCTTTACATTGTATATGTAAACTTTATTCCATGGCGCTATAATATGGAATCCTTCTCCTAATGGTGGCTCATCAGTAACAACTCCTCCACTAAAGGTTTTAAATAAAACACCAGCTTCTCCATAACCAATATTTATAGAAGATTTGGAGATAAAAATAAGTAGGACAACGACTAATAATATAATCGGTAATCCAATTTTAGGTAATTTTTGCATAATTTAAAATTTAATTAAGTTAACATTCCTCCATCTACATGGAGCACTTGCCCAGTTATATAACTGGATAAATCAGAAGCCAAAAACATACAGGCATTGGCAACATCTTCAGGCCGTCCTCCTCTTTTAAGAGGAATTCCATCGCGCCATCCTTGGACTATGTCCTCAGATAGCTTGTCTGTCATTTCAGTCTCAATAAAACCAGGGGCAATAACATTAGATCTAATGTTTCGTGATCCTAATTCTAAGGCAACTGATTTAGAAAAGCCTATCATTCCCGCTTTTGAAGCGGCATAATTTGATTGACCAGCATTTCCTTTTACTCCAACCACAGAACTCATATGAATAAGTGATCCATGACGTTGTTTTAAAAAAGTGCGTTGAATAGCTTTTGTCATATTAAAGATAGATTTAAGATTAATTTCAATTACTTGATCAAAATCTTCTTCACTCATACGCATCAATAAATTATCTTTTGTAATACCAGCATTATTCACTAGAATATCTAAGCTTCCAAAGTCAACTAAAACTTCTTCTACTAACTTTTGTGCATCGTTATAATTTGCAGCATTGCTTTTATATCCTTTTACTTTTACTTCTTCACTACTTAATTCAGCCACAAGATCATCTGCAGCCTCTTTGTTACTATTAAAAGTAAAGGCAACAGCACAACCGTTTTCGACAAATATTTTAGCAATTCCACGACCAATACCACGACTTGCTCCTGTAATAATTGCAGTTTTACCAATTAATAATTTCATTTTTAACTTTTTTATTGATTTAGCTTTAAAAAACTAGGCTAATACTTCAGCAACTTTTGCTCCAATTTGAGCAGGAGAATCTACCACATAAATCCCACATTCACGCATAATCTCTTTTTTAGCTTCAGCAGTATCTTCACTTCCTCCAACAATGGCACCAGCATGCCCCATTGTTCTACCTTTTGGTGCGGTTTCTCCTGCTATAAATCCAATAACAGGTTTCTTGTTTCCGGTTGATTTGATCCATTTGGCTGCATCTGCTTCTAATTGACCTCCTATTTCACCAATCATAACTATACAATCAGTTTCTGGATCGTTCATAAACAACTCAACAGCATCTTTAGTGGTTGTCCCTATAATTGGATCTCCACCTATACCAATGGCAGTAGAGATTCCTAATCCCTGTGCAACTACCTGATCCGAAGCTTCATATGTTAATGTTCCAGATTTTGAAACAATGCCTACATTTCCTTTTTTAAATACAAATCCAGGCATAATTCCCACTTTTGCTTCTCCAGGAGTAATGACACCTGGACAGTTAGGTCCTATTAATGTAGCTCCTTGGTTTTTAACATAAGCATAGGCTTTTGTCATGTCATTTATAGGAATTCCTTCTGTAATAGCAATGATTACTTTAATTCCTGCTTCAGTAGCCTCCATAATTGCATCTGCAGCAAATGCTGGAGGAACAAATATGATCGATGTGTCAGCTTGAGCAACCTTTACAGCTTCTGCTACACTATTAAAAACAGGCTTATCTAAATGTATTTGTCCTCCTTTTCCTGGGGTTACTCCTCCCACAATATTAGTTCCATATTCAATCATCTGGGTAGAGTGAAAAGTACCTTCACTGCCCGTAAATCCTTGTACGATTATTTTTGAATTTGTATTTACAAGTACACTCATTTTATTTCTGGTTGTTACAATTAATTTATAATAATATTATTCTTTTACTCGCTCTATATAGCTACTCTTTTCGGTATCAACCTTGATTTTATCACCTTCGTTAATGAATAACGGAACGTTTATTGACGCTCCCGTCTCAACAGTTGCTGGTTTTGTAGCATTTGTAGCTGTATTTCCTTTAACTCCTGGTTCAGTATGAGTAATTTCCAAAACAACACTAGCAGGCATGTCAGCTGATAATGGCATTCCATCTTCAGAGTTTATTGAAATAGAAACCATCTCACCTTCTTTTAATAATTGTGGAGAATCTAAAATAGATTTCTCAATACTTATCTGGTTATAGTCATCTGTATTCATGAAATGATACTGAGTATCTTCATTATATAAAAATTGATATTTTTGTGTTTCGACGCGAATATCTTCAATTTTATTACCTGCAGAAAAAGTGTTGTCTAGAACTTTTCCAGAGGTAACACTTCTTAGCTTTGTTCTAACAAATGCTGGTCCCTTACCAGGTTTTACATGTAAAAACTCAATAATTTTATAAATATCATTGTTGTACTTAATACATAACCCTTTTCTAATATCTGATGTAGATGCCATAGTTATAAATTATATTTTTAATTGTATCCTTTCATTAATCCCCGTTTAGAATTCAATACAAATTGTAATATATCATCACGCTCTTTGGTGGCTTTGATTTCTGCTTCAATGATTGGTATTGCTTGAGAAATATTATTATTTTGTTGAAAGAGGATTCTATATATATTCTGGATTTCTTGCACTTTTTCACTGCTAAATCCATTTCTATTTAAGCCAATAGAATTTACACCAATAAATGATAATGGTTCTTTTGCAGCTTTCACAAAAGGGGGTACATCCTTTCGAACTTTTGAGCCACCAGAAATAAATGCATAATCTCCAATTGAGCAAAATTGATGAATTGCTGTCAAACCTGATAAAACAACATAATTTCCAATTTTTATATGTCCTGCTAGAGTGCTATTATTTGAAAGAATGCAGTAATCACCTATAATACAATCATGTGCAATATGAGAATAAGCCATTATAAGACAATTGTTTCCGATTTTTGTTTCTCCATTACTAGACGTGCCTCGATTAATAGTAACACACTCACGAATGGTAGTCTTGTCTCCTATTATTGCTAATGAATCTTCACCATCAAATTTCAAATCCTGTGGAACTGCACTAATGACAGCTCCTGGAAAAATTTTACATTGTTTCCCTATGCGCGCTCCCTCCATAATTGTTACATTAGGACCAATCCAAGTTCCCTCTCCTATAACGACATTTTTATCAATGGTGCTAAAAGGATCTACAATTACATTTTTTGCTACTTGAGCCTCAGGGTGAATAAAAGAAAGGGGTTGAATCATGAATTATTCTTTTGTTGTATCTCGTTTTGAAATTTGCGCCATTAGATCACCTTCGCTAACAAGTTGATTATTAACAAAGGCTTGGCCTCTCATATTACAAATTCCACGTCTAATCGGAGTAATCAATTCTAATTTAAATATCAAAGTGTCTCCAGGATAAACAGGTCGTTTAAATTTAACATTATCTATTTTCATAAAAAATGTTAAATAGTTTTCTGGATCTGGAACGGTGTTTAAAACTAAAACACCACCGGCCTGAGCCATTGCTTCAATTTGAAGAACTCCTGGCATTACAGGAGCTCCAGGGAAATGTCCTTGAAAAAAAGGCTCATTCATTGTCACGTTTTTCATTCCAACGACATGGCTTTCTGATAATTCTAATATTTTATCAACCAATAAAAATGGAGGTCGATGTGGTAACATATCCATGATTTGAACCACATTCATTAGAGGAGGTTGATTTAAATCTACAAGAGGTGCATTTGATTTACGATTAATTTTAATTAAACCAGAAATGTGTTTGGCAAAATCAGTATTTATTTTGTGTCCTGGTTTAGTAGCTATAATCTGTCCTTTAAAAGGGATACCAATTAAGGCCAAATCTCCAACAACATCTAATAACTTATGTCTTGCTGCTTCATTAGGATGATGAAGGGTTAAGTTATCTAAAATACCATTAGACTTTACAGTTATTTTTTCTTTTTGAAATGCTTTTTTCAATCGATCCATATTACTTTCAGCAATTGGCTTATCAACATAGATAATAGCATTATTTAGATCACCGCCCTTTATAAGTCCATGTTCTAACAACATTTCTAATTCATGTAAAAAACTAAAAGTTCTAGAAGAAGCTATTTCATCAGAAAAATTTTCAATTTTATCTAAAGTAGCATTTTGTGACCCTAAAACTTTGGTGTTGAAATCAATCATAACTGTGTAAGAAGTTTCTTCTGAGGGTAATAACATGATTTCACTTCCTGTTTCTTCATCTGAAATTTTAATGATTTCTTCAACAACAAAAATTTCTTGTTTTTCATTTTGCTCTTCGAGACCTGCCGACTCTAATGCTTCAATGAAGTGTTTTGAAGAACCGTCCATAATAGGGATCTCAGTTCTATTAATTTCAATGAGGCAATTATTAACAGACATGCCTACTAAGGCTGCAAGTAAATGTTCACAGGTTTGGATTTCTACTCCATCTTTTTCTAAAGTGGTGCCTCTATCTGTTTTTGAAACGAAATTTGAAGTTGCCGGTATCTCAACTGGAGGATCTAAATCTGTTCTAAGGAAAACAAAACCTGAATTGGGGGGTGCTGGCTTTAAATTTAATTCAACTTTTTGACCTGAATGAAGGCCAATTCCATCTAACCTTACTGATTTTGCTAATGTTTTTTGTTGTGTTGAATGTTTTATCATGGTCTTATTTTTTTTCTAATTTTCGAAGACGTGCTTCTATACTAGGAAATTGTTTAAACAAAGAATATGATTTATAATAAGATTTAAAATTCATAGTAGGGTTTCCTTGAACTACTTTTCCATTTGAAATGTTTTTCGTAACTCCTGATTTTCCTTGAATTTGAAGATCATTCCCTAGGGTTAGATGGCCAGCAATTCCTACTTGACCTCCAATAATACAACGAGCACCGATTTTAGTTGAGCCTGCCACTCCAGATTGAGCAGCAATAACAGTATGTTCTCCAATTTCAACATTGTGGGCGATTTGAACCATATTATCTAATTTTACTCCCTCATGTAGAATAGTTTCTCCTAAGGTAGCGCGATCAATAGTAGAGTTAGCTCCAATTTCAATATTATTTTTTAGCACTACTTTTCCTAATTGTGGAATTTTTAAATATGCCCCTGAAGATTGAGGTGCAAATCCAAATCCATCAGAACCAATTACAACCCCACTTTGAATAATACAGGATGAACCAACTTCTGATTCATCGAGAATACTTACACGTGGATATACTTTTGTATTTTTCGCAATATAAACTTGATCACCAATTACACAATTGGAACCAATTTGAACTCCTGACTCAATGGTGCTTTCGCCAATTACGGTATTTGCTCCAACAAAGATACCCTCACCTAATTTAGCCAAAGGACTAATTACAGCAGAAGTATGGATTCCCGTTTTGATATTCTCTGTATTTTTTTCTTCATCTAAAAGAAGGTTTGTGAAAACAGCATATGGATCCTCAACTCTAATTAAAGTGCACTCAATTGGAGTTTCGGGTATAAATTCTTTCCGAACGATAACAGCAGAAGCCTTTGTGGTGTATATAAACTTAGTATATTTTTCGTTACCTAAAAAAGTAATAGATCCTGATTTAGCAGTCTCAATTTTACCTAGTTGATTGATTGTAACTTCAGCATTACCCTCAATAGAACCTTTGAATTTTGTAGCTATCTCTTTCAGAGTTAAATTCATTCGGCAAAAATAAGAATTTATAAGGAACTAATCCTCTTAGGGTAGCATAAATAATATTTGTGAAACGGTGTCGAGAACTGTTTAAAATCAAGATAATTAATAAGTGATTCAAGAGGAACTATTTCACCTGATTTTTTTTTTAATAAAATTTTGGTGTGGTCAGCATTATACATTTGGTTAGATATATCCCCGGTAAAGACAAAATAATTGAGATCATTCGAAGACGTTGATGAAATCAATTTTTTCTTCAATTTTTTTATTTCAGAAACATTAAAAGGATTTTCCTGAATTTCAATTTTAGGCAATTCTCTCTGAATTATTTGGGTTGATAATTTTCTTAACACAATGTCTTCATGAGTCATCCAAGATTTAAGCAAGAATAAAATATCAGTATTATCAAGTTTTAAATAATGATCTAAAATATCGTTTTTTAATTTTGTTAATTTTGAAAAATTGAAAAAAGGAAATAAAATATGAGAAGGATCTATTATATAATTACCAGATTCAATTAATGTTCTAAAACGAATTAATACTTTTACAAGAACTAATTCTGCCACTAAGCTTGTTTTATGAAGATATACTTGCCAGTACATCAATCGTCTTGCTAAGAGAAACTTTTCTAAAGAATGAATCCCTTTACTTTCAAAAACTAATTGATCATTCTCTACATTCATTACTGATAAAATTCTATCTGTGTTTATATTTCCTTCAGTCACTCCAGTATAAAAACTATCTCTTTTCAAATAATCTAAACGATCAACATCTACTTGGCCTGAGACTAATTGGTGCATAAACCCTCTAGAGTATTTATTTGTGAATATCCTCAAGGCTAAATTCAATGCTCCTTTAAATTCTTCATTTAAAAGCTTAATAATACGAATTGACAATTCTTCATGATTAACGCCAGAAAGAAGTATTTTTTCAGTAGCATGAGAAAAAGGACCATGTCCGATATCATGCAATAAAATAGCAATTTGCATGGCCTCTTGTTCTTCTTTAGAAATTGAGATTCCTTTTTTAAGTAATACATTAATTGCTTTTTGCATGACATGCATTGCACCAATTGCATGTTCAAAACGAGTGTGGTGCGCTCCTGGGTAAACTAAACTAGAGAGTCCCATTTGGGATATGTGTCTTAGCCTTTGAAAATAAGGATGGTTAATTAGTTCTAAAATCAAATCTGATTCTATGGCAATAAATCCATAAATTGGATCGTTAAATAAAGGGTGGTTGATTTGCAAGCGGCTATTAATTTTTTAAACAAATATAACAAATGGATCGGATCAAAGTTTTATGGGTAGATGATGAGGTTGAAATGCTCAAGCCACATTTTTTGTTTTTAGAAGAGCGAGGCTATGATCTTACACCTTGTACAAATGGCCAAGATGCATTAGATTTAATTATAGAAAAACTTTTTGATATTATATTATTGGATGAAAATATGCCTGGTTTAAATGGTCTAGAAACTTTAAATGAAATTAAAAATATTCAACCAAGACTTCCTGTCATAATGATTACAAAAAATGAGGAAGAACGTATAATGGAAGAAGCTATTGGCTCTAAAATATCTGACTATCTAATCAAGCCTGTTAATCCTCATCAGATTCTATTGTCATTAAAAAAAACATTAAATGTTAAGAATTTAGTTGCAGAAAAAACAACTCAAAACTATCAGCAAGAATTTATAAAAATATCAAATTCATTACTTGATTTAGAAACTCATGAGGATTGGATAGATTATTTTAAAAAATTGATGTTTTGGGAACTTGAGTTAGAATCATTAGAAGACAATAGTATGTTTGAGATTTTTGAAACTCAAATGAAAGAAGCTAACATACAATTTGCTAAATTCATCAGCTCAAATTATATAAAATGGATGGAGGAATCAGAAGGACCTCCCCTATCTCATACAGTTTTTAAAAAATATGTTCTTCCAGAATTAAGACAGCATCAACCTACGCTTCTTATAATGATTGACAATCTTCGTTATGATCAATGGAAAACAATACTACCAGAGTTGAATACTGATTTTAGTGTCGATAAAGAATATACCTATTTTAGTATTTTACCAACAACTACTCAATATGCTCGAAATTCATTTTTCTCTGGTCTAACTCCTTTAGATATTGAAAAGAAGTATCCTCAGTGGTGGAAAAATGATTCAGATGAAGGCGGTAAAAATTTATTTGAAAAAGAACTTTTAAAGGAGCAATGCGATAAATTAGGTTTGAATCGTCCTATTAGTTATCACAAAATAACTAAACTAGAACAAAGTAATCAGCTGGTTAAAAACTTACAAAATCATTTTCATGAAGGGTTAACCGCAGTTGTATATAATTTTGTAGATATGATTTCACATGCAAAAACTGAAATGGAAGTCATTAAAGAACTGGCTCCTGACAATAAAGCATATAGATCTCTCACATTAAGTTGGTTTAAAAATAGTTCTTTAAAAAAATTACTTAAAAAAGCGTCAAAATTAGGTTTTAAAGTAATAATAACTACTGATCATGGAACTATAAATGTTGGTCACCCAAGTGTTGTAATAGGCAATAAAGAAACTAGTGTAAACCTGAGGTATAAAACAGGAAAAAGCATAACCTATGAAACCAAAGATGTAATAGAATGTATTGACCCAAAGTCCTTTCAACTTCCATCTACATCAATTAATAATCGTTATATTTTTGCAAAAGAGGATCATTATTTTGTGTTCAAAAACAACTACAATAAATATGCGAATTATTTTAAAAACACCTTTCAGCATGGAGGAGTTTCATTGGAGGAAATGATCATTCCGTTTATTGTTTTAAATCCACGTTAATACTATCTTTGGGAGATGGATCTAATCTTTAAAAAAGACGAGCTTAACCTAGCAGTTAAATTAATTCTTAAAAAACGTTCTTGTGAAGTAATTCGAATTGATGGTCCTATGGGAGCTGGAAAAACAACCTTAATTTCAGCACTCTGCAAACATTTGGGTATTGAAGGAAACATAAGTAGCCCTAGCTTTTCTTTAGTTAATAATTACAAAGGGGAAAATGGCCCTGTTTATCATTTTGATTTTTATCGCCTAGAAAATTCAAATGAAGCATTGGATTTTGGTGTAGAAGAATATTTTGAATCTGGTGCTATATGCTTTTTAGAATGGGCAGAAAAAATCGAACAACATCTTCCATTAAAATATGACCATTTTAAATTGAAAGTTGTTGATTTTGAAACAAGAAAACTTACATTATTAAATATATGAAACTATTATACCGTATTGGATTTTACTTAATTGGATTTTCTGTTGGATTGATGTTCTTGACTTTTATTTTAGATAAAAAGAAAACCGAGTTTAATTACAGTCCTTCTGCACGTGTAAAGAGTAACTTACTTAAGAAAAAAGTTCGAATTTCGTCAAAATTGTTAATTGAAAATCAAATACTTACCGACAGTCTGATTTATTTTTACATTAAAAACGGGAATATTAACTTTTCAAAAAGTGAAACTAAAAAAGATTCTTGTAATATCTATTATATTGAAATCATGTCTGATAATAATGGATTTTTAACTTTAGCTAATTGCGAAAAAACACTTAATATTCTTTCATTTAAAACACTCTAGCTCTAACTCTTCTTCTTTTCAATTCTTTTTTAATCAAACTTAATTCTCTAGGGGTTTGACCTGTAATTGATGTGTTTTCTTCAGCACGTCTAACTAAATAAGGAATAACCTCATTCACAGGACCATATGGAACATATTTAACTACCTGATATCCACTAGAAGCTAGATTAAAGGAAATATGATCTGCCATTCCATAAAGTTGTGAAAACCAAATATGAGGATGATTTTTTGAAATTTTATTTTGTGACATCCATTTGGTAACTCTTAATATGCTTTGTTCATTATGCGAACCCAAGAATAGGCTTCCATTATTAAGTTTAGAAAGCATATAATAAAGACCATTGTTAAAATTTTGATCGGTTAATTCCTTTGATTCAAAAATTGGGGAGGGTTTTCCAAGTTTATATGCTTTTAAATTTTCCTTCTCTATGTAGGCACCTCTAACTAATTTTATACCAACCTTAAAATTTCGTTTAGATGCTCTGCAATACAAATTCTTCATGTAAATCATTCGATCTTTTCGATACATCTGAAGAGTTGTATAAATTACAGGAGTCTTTTTATTATATTTTTCCATTAATGATTCGGCAATTTCATCAATAGCTGGCTGAATCCAAGATTCTTCAGCATCGATGAGCATTTTTACTCCTATTTTTTTTGCTGCAGAACAACAAGTATCAATTCTAAGTTCTATTCGCTTCCATTCATTTTTTTCTGAATCAGTCAACGCAATTCCTGAACTCTTTTTTTCAAATAAAATAATAGTACCTAAACTAGTTGCCTTAAAAACACTAAAGGGAAGCGCTTTATTTTCTTTTGAAAATGAAAGTGTTTCTAGAGTATTATTTTTACTAATCTCCATACCCTTTTCTGTTTTTACTGCCTCTACTGCATAATGAAGATATGATAGAATCTTAAAGGACTTTAATGATTCTACGACTTTTAGTGATTCCTTTTTGTTCAAGCCTGCACAAAATTGAGAAAAAAAAGTAATTTTAAAAATATAAGAAACGGGAAGTTTCATTCTTAAAATAAGCCTAGTAATAGAACTACCTATAGAAACTAATTTTTCATTTGAAAACAATAGAAACAAATAGTATGCTTTTCGTAGATCTCTATCTGTTTTTAATTGATATGCTTTTTGAGTATTATCAAACTTCATTAAAAATAAATTAAATTTTATTTTCTAGTAAGGGTACAAATTTAAATTGACCAAACTCTTCCTTATCAAAAACAAGAGTAGAAGTACGAGTAAAACGAGTCATTATTTGCTTATTAGCTCCCAAAGGAATAATTAATTTACCACCTATGGTGAGTTGATTCATAAGAGATTTTGGCACTTCAGGAGCTCCTGCCGTAACAATAATTCTATCAAACGGTGCAACTTTAGGAAGTCCTTTATATCCATCTCCAAATATTTGTTTTTTAGGGCGTAATCCTAATAGTAAAAACAAACGTTGTGTTTGTTTAAATAAAGATTGTTGTCTTTCAATAGTATATACATTAGGGGAAAGACCAAGCAAAACAGCAGTTTGATATCCTGAACCTGTGCCTATTTCAAGTATTTTATGAAAAGCTGAAACTTCTAAAAGTTCAGTTTGAAAAGCTACAGTATAGGGTTGAGATATTGTTTGATTTGCCAAAATAGGATAGGCTTTATCTTCATAGGCAAAATTGACAAGGCTAGGATCCATAAAAAAGTGCCTTGGGATTTTTGTCATAACGTCTAAAACAGTTTCATTCAAAATACCCTTAGCTTTAAGTGAACTTATTAATTGACGTCTCAAGCCTTTTTGTTTTAAAGTATCCTGCATTAATTACAAAAATAGCTTTGTTTTCTTAAAGTATAATAATTAGATTGTATTTTTGATGCTAATTAAATCAAATAAATGCTTAAAATAGGTGTTCTTGGTGCTGGTCACTTAGGAAAAATTCATTTGAAAGTATTAGCTGCTTCCTCAGTCTATTCACTTATTGGCTTTTATGATCCTAATCCCGAAGTCAAAGCTGTACTTTTTAAAAGTCACGGATATAAAGCTTTTGAAAGTCCAGAAAAACTAATAGCAGCGTGTGATGTTATAGATATAGTAACTCCAACTTTGTTTCACTATGATATGGCAATGTTAGCATTAAATGCAAAAAAACATGTGTTTATTGAAAAACCAATTGCCACATCCGATAATGAAGCTAAGACTATTGTTGCTGTTGCAAACAAAAATGGAATTATAGGAATGGTAGGACATGTAGAACGATTTAATCCTGCCTTTAAAGCTGTTTCTAAATCAATTACAGGACCAAAGTTTATTGAAACACATAGACTCGCTGAATTTAATCCAAGAGGAACTGATGTTTCTGTAGTATTAGATTTAATGATTCACGATATAGATATTATATTAAGTGTTGTTAAGTCACCAATAAAAAATATTGAAGCTTCAGGTGTGGCTGTAATAAGTGAAACGCCTGACATTAGTAATGCTAGAATAGAATTTGAAAATGGATGTGTTGCTAATTTGACAGCCAGTAGAATTTCATTAAAGAAAATGAGAAAATCACGTTTTTTTCAAAAAAACGCTTACATATCTGTAGATTTTTTAGATAAAAAAGTTGAAGTAGTGAAAATTAAGAATGCTCCAAAAGAATCCAATGATTTTTCACTACTACTTTCAAATGCAGAGGGAAAAAAGAAACAAATATATTTTGAAAATCCCGAAATAATTGAAAGGAATGCAATACAAAATGAATTAGAGCATTTTGCAGAGGCAATTAAAATGAAAAAAAATCCAAATATCTCTTTAAAGGATGGAGCAAAAGCTCTTGAGGTAGCCCACAAAATAATTTCATGTATTGGCTAATCGATAGTATGCCTTACCAAAATATTCCTTTCTGCAAAACCAACTTACTTTTCGCCTAAAACGCAAATGGGATTGGTAATCTCTTCTTATGTCAATATTTAATCAAGAGTCTTTTGAGATGGATTTTGAAAACGTATATTTACACCCAATGAATATCATTAAAAACATTACATCTATAAAAAAATCTCTTCCATCTAAAGTAGAACTTGTTGCAGTTTCAAAAACAAAACCTATAGAAGATCTAGAGACTGCATACATAGCTGGTCAACGTATATTCGGAGAAAATAAAATTCAAGAAATGGTTAGCAAGTGGGAACAGCTCCCAAAAGATATCCATTGGCATATGATTGGTCATGTCCAAACGAACAAGGTTAAGTACATGGCTCCATTTGTAGATTTGATTCATGCTGTTGATAGTTTAAAATTACTTAAGGAAATTCAAAAACAAGCTTTAAAAAATAATCGTATCATTAGATGTTTACTCCAAATTAGAATTGCAAAAGAAGAAACTAAGTTTGGATTTCCTGCTGAAGAAATAGACTCATTGCTTGAAACTTCAAAGTCCCTTCCAAATATTGCTATTAATGGATTAATGGGAATGGCAAGTTTTACAGGAGACAAGCAGCAGGTTCGTTCAGAATTTATGTCGCTAGCGAAACTATTTAATAAAGTCACTGATTTACATAAAGGTTGTGAAATTCTTTCAATGGGAATGAGCGGTGACTATCAAATTGCAATTGAAGAAGGTTCTAACATGATTCGCGTAGGTAGTAAAATTTTTGGAGAACGAACTTATTAATTATGTATGCCATACTTGATATTGAAACTACTGGGGGTAAATTCAATGAAGAAGGAATTACCGAAATTGCAATTTATAAATATGACGGACAAGAAATAAAAGATCAGTTTAGTAGTCTTATTAATCCTGAAAAAGAGATTCAGCCTTTTGTTCAAAAACTAACAGGTATTAATGCTAAAATGCTGCGTAATGCACCTAAGTTTTATAAAGTTGCCAAGCGAATTGTAGAAATAACTGAGAATTGTATTTTAGTAGCTCATAATGCCTCTTTTGATTACCGTATTCTTCAGACAGAATTTAGAAGACTAGGATTTTCTTTTGAAAGAAAGTCAATATGTACAGTTGAACTAGCGCAAAAACTTATGCCTGAACAACCCGCTTTCAGCTTAGGCAAATTAGTTAGAAATTTAGGGATTCCTTTTTCAGATCAACATAGAGCTCATGGAGATGCAAAAGTAACCTTGAAATTATTTGAACTTCTTTTAGAGAAAGATGTTAATAAAAAAATTTTAATGGAACACATTAAAATAATCAATCCAAATAAGACACCCTCTAAATACATATCAATTATTGAAAAACTACCGTCTGAAATGGGTGTTTATTACCTTCATAATTCAAATAATGATATTATATATATTGGCAAGAGTAATAATATTAAAAAACGTGTTTTAAGTCATTTGACAGGTGATCACCCTAAAGCAATTTCAATCCAAAAAGAAATAGCTCAAATTACTTATTCGCTTACAGGAGGCGAATTAGTTACTCTACTAAAAGAACAAAATGAGATTAAAAATATTAGTCCGAAATTAAATCATGCTATGAAATATCGACTTTTTCCCGTGGGAATAGTCCTAGATAATTCCCATGACTATCCTATTTTTGTAATAGAACAAATTAAAAGTGACACAGCATATCTAAATGTTTTTAAAAATAAAAAAGCAGCCAAAATAGCCCTTCATAAATGGGCAGATGACTTCAGAATTTGCCTTCAAAAAACAAGCTTATCCTCGAACAAAACATCCTGTTTTAATTATGAAATTAAAAAATGTGATGGAGCCTGTATTGGTAAGGAATCGATTGATAATTATAATTCTAAAATAGAATCAATAGTTGAATTACATAAATACCCTCACAAAAGTTTCCTTCTTATTGAAAAAGGAAAAAAAGAGGCTGAACACTCTTTTGTTTATATCGAAAATTCTGTTTTCAAAGGTTATGGATATTATGAACTAAACCATCAAATTAAAAGTAGGGATCAAATTCTATCAAGATTAATACCTATGGACAATAATCCTGATACTAAAAAATTAATTCATAGCTTTTTAAGACGTAAAAAATTTAAGAAGTTAATACCTTTATCTACATAAATATTTATTTAAATATTATATATCTAGAAGAATGAAGAAATGGCAACATAAACTTCACGAAATTATTTACGAAGCTGATACCTTTGCAGGTAAACTATTTGATATATTATTATTAGCCTTAATTCTTTTAAGTGTAGTTTTAGTTTCCTTAGAAAGCATTCAATCTATAGATGAAATTTACCATAATTATATAAATATTGCAGAATGGGTAATTACTATTTTATTTACACTTGAGTACATTGCTCGTTTATCATGTGTTACAAATTCTAGTAAATATATTTTCAGTTTTTTTGGATTAATTGATTTGTTTTCAACTCTCCCAAAATATTTATCAATATTATTTTTAGGAACACATAGTATGGTAGCTTTAAAATCACTTCGATTACTTAGAGTATTTAGAATTTTGAAACTTACCCATTTTGTAGGTGAATCAAATACTCTTATTAAAGCACTTAAGGCTAGTAAAACAAAAATTTTGGTTTTTGTTTACGGTGTACTAATATTATGTGTCATTTTTGGGACTATCATGTACTTAGTTGAAAGTCCTGATAGTGGATTTACAAGCATTCCTAAAAGTGTTTATTGGTGTATTGTAACTCTTACTACTGTTGGCTATGGTGATATTGCCCCCATAACACCATTAGGACAATTTATAGCCTCATTTATTATGATTATGGGATATGGAATCATTGCTGTGCCCACAGGTATAGTAACTGCTGAAATGACTAAAAAAATCAATGTAGATATTAATACTCAAGCATGTCCTCATTGCCTTATAAGCGAACACAAAGAAGATGCTATATACTGCCATCAATGTGGAAAAAAATTAAACAATGTCAACTAAAACTCTTATTTATATTGCAGGACCTACTGGTGTTGGAAAGACTAAATTAAGTCTTGAAATAGCAAAATTATTTGATACCGATATAATCTCATGCGATTCTAGACAGTTTTACAAAGAAATGAATATAGGTACAGCAGTTCCAACTAGCGAAGAACTCAATGAAGTTCAACACCATTTAATACAGCACAAATCCATTCACGACAAATATACCGTTGGAGACTTTGAAAAAGAAGCTATTCAAACATTAGACTTTCTTTTTAAAAAAAAAGATTTTGTGATTATGGTTGGAGGGTCTGGAATGTATGCGGATTCTTTAATGTTTGGATTGGATTCTTTCCCTAAAATATCCCCTGAGATTAGAGATCAAATCGAATTATTTTATAAATCTCATGGTCTAAAAGGACTTCAGGAGCTCTTATTAAAGAAAGATCCTAAATATTATACCCGTGTTGATATTAAAAATCCCACAAGACTCATTAGAGCCATAGAAGTCTGCATTGCTTCAGAAAAACCATATTCATCTTTCCTTGGAAAAGAAAAAAAACCAAGAAACTTTGTCTCAAAAATGGTTATTTTACATCGCCCAAGAAAGGATTTATATGAAAGAATTAACCACCGCGTTGATCAAATGATAGAAGTAGGACTAATAAAAGAAGCGCAAAAATTACTTCCAAACAAAGATCTTTCACCTTTAAAAACAGTTGGTTATAAAGAACTCTTTCCTTGTTTTGAAGGAAAAGAAGCTATTCAAGATGGTACTTCAAAAATAAAGAAAAACACTAGACGTTATGCAAAACGTCAAATAACTTGGTTTAAAAAATATAATAATGCTTTGTCTTTTCCTGCAGATACAGAAGCTAAAGTAATTTATGAATTACTAACCACTTAGTTGAGTAAAGTTATTTGTTGATATTTAAAAAAAAATCTGTATTGACAAGTTTTTTATAACGCCTTTTTATGATTTTATTAAAGTTTTGAGCAAGAAAAAAGGAATATGAAATTTTAACCTTCTGTCTAATTGAATAATTCAATATTTAATATGAATTATTATAGCAGGCACATAAAGCGAAAAATTATTTTAAATATTCAGATACATTCTTTTGTATTCGTTGTTGGATATTGTCTATTGATGCTTTTTTAAAAGAAAATCCTGTGATTTTTTCATATAACTCAATGTAACGTTCTGAAATAGAATTAATTAATGTATCATCCATTTCTGGAACTTTCTGTCCTTCAAGTCCCTTAAACCCATTACTTATAAGCCATTGCCTAACAAATTCTTTAGATAATTGTTTTTGTGGTAGACCTTCTTTTTGCCTTATTTCATAACCTTCTTCATAAAAGTAACGTGAGGAATCTGGAGTATGAATTTCATCTATTAAAAGAATTTGTCCAGTGCTACTTTTACCAAATTCATATTTTGTATCTACTAAAATGAGACCTTGTTTTTTAGCAATTTTGCTGCCTCTTTCAAAAAGCTGTTTAGTGTATTTTTCTAAAAGATTATAATCTGTTTCATTTACAATACCTTCAGAAATTATTTCTTCCCTAGAAATGTCTTCATCATGACCTTCTTCTGCTTTTGTTGAAGGTGTAATTATTGGAATCTCAAAACGATCATTTTCAATCATTCCTTCTTGCATTCTAACACCACACAAAACTCTACCTCCTCTTTTATATGTTCGTGCAGCATGTCCTGATAAATAACCTCTAATAACCATTTCAATTCTAAATGGTTTACAAGAAATTCCAATAGAAACGTTTGGATCAGGAGTTGCTTCTAACCAGTTTGGAACAATGTCTGAAGTTGCATTTAACATTTGAGTAGCAATCTGATTCAAAATTTGACCTTTATATGGAATTCCCTTTGGCATTACAACATCAAAGGCAGAAATTCTATCAGTAGCTACCATTAATAATAAATTATTTTGCATGTGATACACCTCTCGTACTTTTCCAGTATATTTTGAATTTAATCCTTCTATTTGAAGATTAATATCCATTAGTGTTTTTGAAATCATCAATTTTCGTGTTCAATACTTTTATAAGCTTCAATTACTTTTTTAACTAATAGATGACGAATAACATCTTTGTCATCTAGGTGAATAATTTTGATTCCTTTAGTATCTTTTAAAATTAAAAGAACTTCTTTAAGTCCAGAAATTATACGTCTTGGCAAATCTATTTGACCTGGGTCACCTGTTATCATAAATTTAGCATTCTTACCCATTCGTGTTAAAAACATTTTCATTTGAGCATGAGTAGTATTTTGAGCCTCATCAAGAATTACAAATGCATTATCTAAAGTCCTTCCCCTCATAAAAGCCAAAGGCGCTATTTGAATAATTCCCTTTTCTAAATAACTTTTTAATTTTTCATTAGGAATCATATCCCTCAAAGCATCATATAGTGGTTGCATATATGGATCGAGCTTTTCATTTAGGTCTCCAGGAAGAAAACCTAAATTCTCTCCAGCCTCAACAGCTGGACGGGTTAATATTATACGCTTTACTTTTTTTTCTTTTAAAGCACTAACTGCAAGAGCAACGCCAGTATATGTTTTTCCAGTACCAGCTGGTCCAATGGCAAAAACCATATCGTTCCCACGCATTGAATCCACAAGTTTTTTTTGATTAAAGGTTTTGGCCTTAATAATCTTTCCCCCCAAACCATGAAGAATAACAGATTCTGTTCCATTATTTAATTCATTTTTTTGATCATTGTTAGCCATAACGATACGTTCTATAATTTCGTCGTTTAGTTTATTAAACTTTATGAAATGTTGAATTAGCATTGATATCCGCATTTCAAATTCTTTTAGAATAATGGGCTCCCCATAAACTTTTAATGAATTCCCTCTTGCAACAATTTTAATTTTTGGGAAATACGTTCGAAGTTTAGCAATATTAGAATTTTGATCCCCAAAAAAATCTCTCGTATTTAGCTCAGTTAAATCAATTTTTATTTCATTCAAAGGCTACTAGTTTAAAATGAATTATTTTTGTTTATCAGGTTTTAGCCTGCGCATAAAAATAGAATAATTTTAATTAATTAAATATTTAATTTTCACTTTATGACCTTCGTAACTTTAACGACAGATTTTGGACATAAAGATTATTCTATTGCTGTAATAAAAGCTGCACTTTTAAGTCAAATCCCTGAGGTGAATATTATCGATATATCGCATCAAATTAGTCCATACAATCATTCTGAAACTGCTTATATTTTAAAGAATTCATATGCAGCATTCCCAAAGGGAAGTATCCATATTATTGGGGTTGAATCAGAATTTACACCAGAAAACATTCACTTAGCAATGGAATTTGATGGACATTTTTTTATTGGTGCAGATAATGGAATTTTTTCGTTGATTAAAGAAGAATTAAAATCGACAAAAATTGTAGCTATCAACATTCATAAATCAGTAATTACATCTTTTCCTGTTCTAGATGTATTCATTAATGTAGCAGCTCACATATCTAGAGATGGAGAACTCGAAGTAATAGGATCTCCTGTCAATGAAATGTGTGAATTAACGAACATTAAACCTGTGATCAATCCTGAGGAAAATAAAATATTAGGAAGTGTCATTTATATCGATAATTATGGAAATGTGGTTACAAATATTACTGAAAAACTTTTTAAAAAAATTGGAAAAACTAGAAATTTTATGATTTCAGCACGTACACTTAAATTTCGTAAAATACATAATAGCTACGGAGGCTCAATTGATTTTAGTTTACCCAAAGAAAAAAGAGAGGAAGATGGAAAAAAAGTAGCCTTGTTTAATTCTGCAGGACATTTAGAGCTAGCGGTATATAAGAGTAACCCATCTACTGTTGGGAGTGCTAGCTCTCTTTTTGGTCTGAACTACCGAGATCCCATAACTATAGAATTTGATTAATATGTTAAATATAGCTCGAAGAGAATTGCATTTTTTTTTCAGTAATCCAATAGGTTATTTAGCAATAGGGGTTTATTTATTAATAAGCACTTTATTGCTTTGGTTTTTTGATACTCCTTATAATATACTCAATATTGGCTTTGGGAGTTTATCAACCTTTTTTGAGCTTTCGCCTTGGCTTTTTTTATTACTTATTCCAGCTCTTAGTATGCGTAGTTTTTCTGAAGAGCGTACTACTGGAACTTTTGAGTTATTAATGACAAAGCCATTAAATGCCATTGATATTTATTGTGGAAAACTTCTTGGAATTACAGCTGTATTTTCCATTGCATTACTTCCTACTATTTCAAATATTTTTGCAATTTACAATCTATTAACTCCAGATTCATACATAGACTGGGGAAGTATAGTTGGTTCTTACATCGGTTTAATTGGAGTAGGCTTTCTTTTTTTAGCATTAAGCTTATGCAGTTCTCTTTTAATTAAAAATCAAATTGCATCCTTTCTTGTATCAGTTTTAGCCTGTTTCACACAATTTTATTTATGGTCATTTCTAGCTGATTTAAGTGAGTATAATTGGGTTTATAAAGTCCTATCAAACATTGGAATCCAATCCCATTATTTAAGTATAAGTAGAGGCGTATTAACACTTAAAGCTATTGTTTATTTTATAGGTCTTTTTGTAAGTATTTCTTGTCTTAGTATTTTATTAATTAAAAATAATGAAACTCCTAAAAGAGCTTTCAAGACCCCATTACTCATGATTTTTTTCACAATATTATTAACCAATTTAAGTAGTGTATCTAATATACAAATTGACCTTACACAAGATCAGCGTTATAGCCTAGCGGAGTCGACAATCAATAAACTTAACAACCTTGAACAACCATTGCGAATAGACGTTTTTTTAGAGGGTGAATTACCCGGACCCTATATTAGTTTCAGAAATGAAGTAGATGCTGTTATGGCTCAATTTAAAAATCAGTCTAATCAAATTATTGTTAATTATAACAACCCTTTTGACTTTGGGACTACGGAGCAAATAATTCAGGAAATGCATGAATATGGCATGAGCCCTGAAACTGTTATTGAAAATAAAGATGGAAAACGAAATGAGAGTATTGTTTTTCCTTGGATTATTGTTAATAGTGGTGAACGATCAGAACGAATTTCACTAATTCAGAATCAATTGGGTGATAAACAAAAAATTAAATTAACACGTTCATTACAACAATTAGAATATCAAATAATGGATGGTATTCATAAAATAACGCTGAAAAGTAAACCAACTATTGCTGTTCTCACCTCACATCAAACATCAGAAAATATAAAAATAGCTGATCTTTTAAAAAGTCTTCGTCCTTATTATAATTTAGCTTCGTTTAATCTTAAAGAAGAAGGTTTAACCGATCAAAAAAGTTTAGAAAACTTAAATCAATTTGATCTTTTATTGGTATCAAATCCTAAAGAAGAATTTACGAGAAATGAAAAATACATTTTAGACCAATTTAGTCTAAACGGAGGGAGTCAATTTTGGATGATAGAAGGCTTAAATATTGATATTGAAAGTCTTTTCAATTCAAAAGGAAAAACTCAAGGTTTTCCTAGAAATTTAAATTTAGATGATTACTTCTTTAACTATGGGATTAAGATTCAAAAAAAAATCCTTCAAGATCTTTATAATGCGCCTATAGTTTTGGCAAGTGGTTCAAACGAAAATACTCAATATATACCATACCCCTGGCCATACTATCCTGTTTCTAAACCAGAAAACAGTTCTCAAATTGGAAAAGATATTGGACCCATAATTACAAAATTTGTAAGTCCAATTGACACCCTCAGTAATAATTTATTAAAAAAACCAATTTTAAAATCATCAAAATTCACTAAATCAACAAGTGCATCTAAATTAATTTCATTGGAACTTGCGGGTCAGAAAAATGACCCTTCTAGTTTTGATGAGTCTGATAAAATTCTTGGCTTAACTGTAGAGGGGAAAACCACATCATTATTTAAAAATAGAATTAAACCAATAAACCTTAAAAATTCAAAAGAGAATGGCCCTGTGAAAATGATAATTTTTGGTGATGGAAATCTTGCAGAAAACCAGACTGACAAGGGAGTTCCTCTAAGCTTAGGTTATGATAAATGGACTAATAATTTTTATTCTAATAAAAGTTTAATTATGAATTCAATTCATTATTTAACTGATAACAATGTCAGATTATCTTTACGTAAAAAAATATGGCAAGTTCCCTTTTTAGACGAACAAAAAATAATTCGAAATATAGCCATTTGGAAAATAAGCTTATTATTATTTCCGCTTTTATTGGGTATAGGAATTGGGTGGATTAACCTAAGAATTAGAAGTAAATATTTATTGGTATAACTGTTAATAAGTTTCTTTTAGGATTCAGACCAATTCAAATATCTTTGTTCAAATATTTAATATGAAATTTATTGTTTCTAGTGCTTCCCTTCTTAAAGAACTTCAAATGTTAGGAGGAGTAATTAATAGTACCAATACCCTTCCTATTTTGGATAATTTTCTATTTAAAATTAATGGAAATAAATTGACTTTAACTGCATCTGATCTTGAAACTACTTTTTCAACCTCTATTACAGTAGAGTCTGAAAGTAATAGTTTAATAGCTCTTCCTGCAAGATTATTACTAGATATATTAAAAACTTTTCCAGAACAACCTTTAACGTTTGTTAAGACCGAAAAAAGCACAGTTGAAATAAGTGCAAATAATGGTAAATATGCTTTAGCTTTTGTTGAGGGAGAGGAATTCCCTAAATCATCTGAGGTAAGTGATGCAAAAACAACCGTATTGAATAGTAAAATTCTTCATACTGCAATAAATAATACCTTGTTTGCAAGTGGAAATGATGATTTACGTCCTGTTATGAGTGGTGTCTTTTTTCAGTTCTCCACTGAATCCTTAACCTTTGTAGCTACTGATGCTCATAAACTCGTTAAATACACACGTACTGATGTTACATCTAATGATACTTCAGAGTTTATAATGCCTAAAAAACCTTTACAGTTATTAAAAGGAATTTTACTGGGCTCTGAAGATGAAATAGTTATTGAATACAATGAAACCAATGCACAATTCAGTTTTGGAGAATCAACGCTTACTTGTCGATTAATTGATGGTAAATATCCTAATTATGAAGCTGTAATTCCAAAAGAAAATCCCAATCAAATGCAGCTTGGTCGTATTGATTTTTTAAATTCGGTTAGAAGGGTAAGCATTTTTTCTAACAAAACAACTCATCAAATTCGTTTAAAAATTGCAGGAGCTGCATTACAAATTTCCGCTGAAGATTTTGATTATAGTAATAGTGCTGAAGAACGTCTAGATTGTGATTATCAAGGTGAAGATATTCAAATTGGATTTAATTCTCGTTTCCTTATTGAAATGCTCAATAATATGGAATCTGATAATATTAAACTTTCCATGTCACTTCCAAATAGGGCAGGCATTATATCTCCATTGGATCATACAGAAGAAGGAGAGAATATTACCATGCTTGTAATGCCAGTTATGCTTAATGATTAATTATTATATAAACACTTTGCTATTTTACTAAACCCCTCATTATTACTTCAGATAATCGCTTATAGGTTCCGTTTTCTAGTTTTTCTCTAATTCCAGAAAACGCTTTTAATGTAATCTTGATGTCTTCCAATGTGTGTGTTGCCGTTGGAATAAGTCGTAATAAAATTAACCCCTTAGGGATTACTGGATAAACAACAATAGAACAAAATATTCCAAAATTTTCACGAAGATCTTTTACTAATGCCATAGCTTCAGGGATACTTCCCTTTAAATAAACTGGTGTAACGCAACTTTGAGTAGTACCAATATCAAAACCACTTTCTTTTAACCCATTTTGTAAAGCGTCGACATTCTCCCATAACTTAATTTTAAATTCAGGACGAGTTCGCAACATATCTAGTCGCTTTAATGCTCCTTTTACTAATTGCATTTGCAGAGATTTAGCAAACATTTGAGAGCGCATATTATATTTTAAATAATCAACAATTTCTTTCTCAGCAGCAACAAATGCACCAGTTGAAGCCATTGATTTAGCAAACGTAGCAAAATAAACATCAATTTGATCCTGAACACCTTGCTCATTTCCAGCACCTTTTCCACTTTCACCAAGGGTACCGAAACCATGTGCATCATCTACTAAGAAACGAAAGTTATATTTCTTTTTTAAGGCAACAATTTCCTTTAATCGGCCTTGCTCCCCTCGCATTCCAAAAACACCTTCAGAAATAACTAAGATACCTCCTCCAGTTTGATCTGCTAACTTCGTAGCACGTTGTAAATTTTTTTCAAGACTAATAACATCATTATGTTTATAGGTAAATCGTTTCCCAATATGAAGACGAACACCATCAACAATACACGCATGAGCATCTACATCATAAACAATCACATCATCTTTTCCGACTAAAGTATCTATAGTAGACAAGATTCCTTGGTATCCAAAATTTAATAAATAAGCAGCTTCTTTATCTACAAATTTAGCTAACTCATTTTCTAATTGCTCATGTAAATCTGTATGACCTGACATCATTCGGGCACCCATTGGATAAGCTGATCCATATTCTGCAGCTGCTTCTGCATCTACCTTCCTAACTTCAGGCTGATTTGCTAATCCTAAATAATCATTAACACTCCAGGTAATTACCTCTTTCCCTTTAAATTTCATTCTATTGGAAATAGGTCCTTCTAACTTTGGGAACACAAAATAACCTTCTGCTTGAGAAGCCCATTTTCCAAGTGGTCCCTTGTTTTCGTATATTCTATTGAATAAATCTCTCATTTTATAGTTGTAAGATCGTTTATATATTGAATGTTATTTTGTGATTCATTAACGGAATCAAAAAATCCTTGTGCTGCCATCCATTCTTCATTATATATTTTGCTCATATAACGTGAACCATGATCCGGAAAAATGACTACAACTTTACTATCCTCATCAAAATATTTTTCTTCTACTAATTGGTGAATCGCCTGCATCGCAGCACCGGATGTATAGCCAACAAACATCCCCTCAGAACGGGTAATGTTTCTAGCTGCATGAGCACTTGATTCATCTGTAACTTTTACAAACAAATCAATTACATCAAAATGAGTGGAAGAAGGAATTAAACTTTTTCCCAATCCCTCTATCCGATATGGATATATTTCATTAGGGTCTAATTCTTGTGTTTCATGATACTTTTTCAAAACAGAACCATAGGCATCGACTCCAATAACTTTAATATTCGGATTTTTTTCTTTTAAAAACTTAGCACAACCTGAAATAGTTCCCCCCGTTCCACTACTTGCGACAAGGTGAGTTATTTTTCCATTTGTTTGCTCCCAAATTTCTGGACCCGTAAAACGATAATGTGCCTCAACATTAAGTTCATTAAAATATTGATTGATATAAACTGAATTTTTGATTTCACTATGTAATTTTTTAGCTACTTCATAATAAGATCTTGGATCATCAACTGGAACATTAGCAGGGCAAATATGAACTTTAGCTCCCATTGAGCTCAACATGTTAATCTTATCTTTTGAAGATTTTGAACTAACTGCTAGAACGCAATTATATCCTTTAATCATAGATACCATCGCTAAGCTAAAGCCTGTATTTCCTGAAGTAGTTTCAATAATAGTAGCTCCTGGCTTTAAAATACCTTTGCGTTCTGCTTCTTCAATAATATATTTAGCTATTCTGTCTTTATTTGAATGACCCGGATTAAAAGCCTCAAACTTTGCATAAAAAGATCCTTTATAATCTTTTACAGCTTTATTTAATCGAATCAAAGGTGTGTTTCCAATCAACTCTAATATGTTTTGATAAGTATTCACATGTCCATTCATACTTTGTGTTTTAAAACAAAATTTTTGCAAATTTAATCAAAAATTATTAGTTAACTTTCCCTTCTAACTGTAACATGAAAGTGTATTCTTTTGCTACATCTTTTAAGACATCAAATCTACCTGAAGCACCACTGTGGCCAGCCTCCATGTTAGTGTCTAAGAATAAAACAGTATTATCGGTTTTAAATGTTCTTAATTTGGCTACCCATTTTGCTGGCTCCCAATATTGCACTTGAGAATCATGAAATCCTGCAGTGACTAATAGATTTGGGTAGGCTTGTGCTTTAATATTGTCGTAAGGTGAATAAGACTTCATGTAATCGTAATATTCTTTGTTATTAGGATTTCCCCATTCATCATATTCTCCTGTAGTCAATGGTATGCTATCATCCAACATAGTAGTTAATACATCTACAAAAGGAACTGCTGCTATTACACTTTTATATAATTCTGGAGCTTCATTTACAATGACTCCCATTAAGAGTCCCCCTGCTGAACCTCCAACTGCATGAAGATGAGAAGCGCTAGTATAGTTTTCTTTAATTAAATATTTTGAGCAGTCTATAAAATCATTAAAAGTATTTTTCTTTTTAAATAATTTTCCATCCTCATACCATTGACGACCTAAATACTCACCGCCTCTAACATGTGCAATTCCGAAAATAAAGCCTCTGTTTAATAAGCTTAAGCGACTACTTGAAAAACTAGGGTCAACAGTTGAACCATAGGAACCATAGGAATATAAGAGAAATGGTGTTTGAGAACTGGGTTCAGTATCTTTATGATGCACTATAGAAATTGGAACTTCTAAACCATCTCGTGATGTTGACCATATGCGTTTTTCCAAATAATTATTTGGATCAAAATTTTGATCCATAATTTTACTTTGCTTAAGTAATGTTGAAGTTTTTTTAACCATATCATACTCAAAGAGACTACTTGGTGTAGTCAGTGATGTATAGCCATATCGTAATTTTATTGAATCAAAATTTGGATTATATCCACTATATAAATTATATGTTTCTCCTTTTATTGGTAAATAATAATCTTCTGTTCCATCCCATCGCATAATTCGTATTTGCGTTAAACCTCTGGTTCGTTCAGTTACAACCCAATATTCTTTAAAAATCTCAATGTCTTCTAGCAATACATCGTCACGATGTGCTAAAATTGTTTCCCATTGATCTATAGTAGTTTTTGAAGTAAGTGTTTTAGATAACTCAAAATTTAAAGCCTTGTTTTTATTGCTTAAAATGTAAAAGTGATCTTTAAAATGATCAATGCTATATTCAAGTCCACGTATTCTTGTCTGAATAACTTGGAATGGACTAAGTGGCAAATCTGACTTTATAAATTGGATTTCAGTTGTAAGTGTGCTATATGACGAAATATATATGTATTCGGTTGATTTAGATTCGCTTACATACACTGAAAAAGTTTCATCTTTTTCATTAAAAACTAATACATTATCATTTTCAGGTTGCTTAATGTTATGTCTTAAAATACTTTCAGAACGAAGTGTTTCTGGATTTTTATAAACATAAAAAAAATGTTCATTATCCGATGACCAAGCTGATCCACCTGTAGTGTTTTCTATTTTAGTTGGAAGAATTTGGCCACTATTTAAGTCCTTAACATAAATTGTGTATTTTCTTCGTGACTCTAAATCAACTCCATATACTACTTTTGAATTGTCAGGACTTACATTTAATCCTACTAAACGAAAATAATCATATTCTTTTGCCATTTTATTACAGTCAAAAATAATTTCTTCTTTAGCATCTAAAGACTTTTTTTTACGCGTATAGATGGGATATTGTTGTCCCTTTATAAAACGTATGATGTACCAGTAATCATTATAAAAATAAGGTACAGATTCGTCATCTTCTTTCATACGAGACTTTAACTCTTCAAATAAATTTTTTTCAAATGACTGTGAACTAGTTGTCATTTTTTTTAAATAATTATTTTCACGCTCAAGATAATCAACTACTTCAGGGTTATCACGTTCTTTAAACCAGAAATAATCATCAATTCTCAAATCATTATGTTCTTTTAATTGAAAAGGGATTTTATCTGCAACAGGAGGTAATATATTTTTTTCAAAATTCATAGATGATTTTTTTTTACATGCCGTAAATGTGGTTACAAAAATCAAACTTGTAATTAATATATAGCTACGCATATCCATTCATTTTTATTAAAGTTGTTAACACATAATCATGATGATTTTGTGTATAATCTCTATGAGTAACCATTCTTAATTTTCCTTTTCCCAAAGAAATTATATCAATTCCATTTTTATTTAAATCTTTTATAAATTCAGACTCTGAAATACCTTCAATTAGGGAGAATATTAAAATATTAGTTGTAATTGGTTCTACATTTTGAACATAGTTTCTCATTTGTAAAACATCACCTAACTCTTTGGCTTTTCTGTGGTCTTCTTTAAGATCATTTAGTTGATGATTAATGGCATAGATTCCTGCTGCTGCCAAATATCCAACTTGACGCATACCACCTCCAAATATTTTTCTGTAACGAATTGCTTCTTTAATATGTCGCTTTGATCCCAATAACAATGATCCAACTGGACATCCTAAGCCTTTGCTCAAACAAACTGAAATCGTATCAAAAACCCTCCCAAAGTCAATTGGTGTTTCCTTTGTAACTTCTAAAGCATTCCAAAGTCTAGCTCCGTCTAAATGAAATGCTAAATTATGTAGGTCACATAACTCTTTAATAGCAATAATTTCATCAAAATCATATACAGCTCCTCCCCCTTTATTAGTAGTGTTTTCAAGACATACCAAGGTGGATTTTGGGCTGTGATAAAAGTCTGGAGGATTTATTACTTCTTTAATTTGAGCAGCAGTAATACGACCCCGATTTCCAGGAATTAATCGACATGAAACTCCCGAATTAAAGCTTACCCCGCCTCCTTCATAGTTATAAACATGAGCATAATGATCACATATTAATTGATCCCCAGGTTGTGTATGAATTTTTATTGCTGTTTGATTGGTCATAGTCCCGGAAGGAAAAAACAAAGCATCCTCCATCCCAAAAAGAGTAGCTACTTTGTTTTCTAATTTGTTTACAGAAGGGTCTTCCTTAAAAACATCATCACCAACTTCTGCTGCAATCATAGCTTCAAGCATTTCCTTAGAAGGTTTTGTAACAGTATCACTTATTAAGTTGACTTTCATTAGTTAAGATTAAATTTAAAAGATATTCAGTATTAATAATCACATGAAAAAGAACCAATAGGTGAACCATCAGGAAGTCTTTTCGATGAGATTAGATTAAAACTAGAGGGATTATCAAAGTAATTTTGAATTTCCATTCGATAAAAATTTGAAAAATTTGCTTCTGACTGTCCGGCTAACCATCGATCCAATGCTTCCAATTGCTCATATACAGTTGCTTTTGTAATACTACTTGCCAAAGAGTTTTGCCCCAAGTGCATTAAATGTTTTAAAATAGAGCCCTTAACGATCTCATTAAGTTGGTTTTCATGAGTATTACGGAGTGTCTTTTTGAAATGATTGTTAATCAATATATTCAATGTTTCTTTTAAGGATAGTTGATTCTTGTCAAAACCAAATTGCATTACCAATCTATTTGCACGTTCTGGATGTAATAACATTCCAATAAGAGCATCACCCAAACTTGATGCAATTCCTAAATAGTCAAAAGTTACACCCGTTTGTGATAAAAAGTTTTCACGAGTTCGAGGATTTGAAAAAGATCTTGGATGAAGTAATTTATTCAGATGTGATGGGATTTTTAATGCTTTAGGATTTAAGGTATTTAAATACTCTAACAATGCATTACGTTGTTGTGTTGGACTAACAACTTTAACAGAGAAAGGAATTGGTCCCTTTATAGCATAATTATAATCAACACCACCAATCATTTTCACAACAGCTTCAACTTGATAACGATGTAAAAGATACATTGGTACAAATAGATCTTCAAGATCACTATAAGGAGCACCATCTTTAATGTGATTTAAAGATAATTGATTTAATGCTTTGGATCTAATTTGCATTAAAGCATTTAATTCATCTGTTGCGGAAGACCCATTATCCCACAAATGTGCTTTTGGATGTGCTCCACCTATTGGTCGTGCATCACTATCACTTATGAAAAGATGACCTTCTTTAAGAGAGTTTTCTAGCAGTAAATTTAATTCTTTTGATTCATCTATATCATCAGGAAAATCACTGTAAGCATATCCCACACTTACTTTATCCCAACTTCCTATTCCTGTTTCATATGCTTTTGAATAATTTATTTTATCATTTTCTAAGGTTAAATATGGATGTGGGTAATCCATTACAGAAGTACGTGATTTTGCACTTGCTGCAAAATTATGAGCAAAACCTAACGTATGTCCTATTTCGTGTGCAGATAATTGTCGAATTCTATCCAATGCTAATTCGAGAGCTGCATTTTCTTTATTATTAGTTGGATCAAATGGTGCCTCCGTGAGACCTAAGGCAATCATAAAATCTTGTCTTATCCTTAAACTTCCTAAACTTACATGGCCTTTTATTATTTCTCCAGTCCTAGGATCTGAAACGCTAGATCCATAACTCCAGCCTCTAGTTGAACGATGCACCCATTGAATCACATTGTAACGAACATCCAATGGATCTGCATCATCTGGTAATATTTTTACCTGAAAAGCATCTTTATATCCTATGCTTTCAAAGGCCTGATTCCACCATCCTCCACCTTCTATAAGAGCAGAACGAACTGGTTCTGGTGTTCCATTATCTAAATAGTAAATAATTGGCTCAATGGCTTCACTAATTTCTGCAGAAGGATCTTTCTTTTCCAAACGATGACGATAGATGTATCGCTTTTCGGTAGATTCATTTACAGGTGAAGAATAGTCGTAAAAAGAAAAAGCATTAACACCTGATCGTGGATCGAATTTCCGTGTTTCATAATCAGAATCTGGTAACGCGACAAATGAGTGATGCTGATTCACAGTAATTGCATTTGGAGTAGGTGTAACAGAACGTAACGAATTTCCAGGATCACTCCCAGTAAAGGTTAATAACATATCAAATTCAATGTTTAAAGGAAATGCTTTAGTTCTATCTAAATATACTGCAGATCTATCTTTATCAATCTTAAAAGTTCCTTGCCTACGTAGCTTTAGTCTCTTACTAACACCATGAGCATCTTCTAATAAGAAAGGTGTTAAATTAATTATGTAGGATCCATTAATTCTTTCTTCAATTGGAAAACTATAAAGAACAGACTTTGCAAATGCCTCCTTAATAGACCGTTTTTCTTGAGGATTATCTGAGGTAGATCGATATTTTAAATTAGGTTGAACCAGAAATAATTTATTCCCAGTTTTTGTAAAATAAACAATACGCTTATTTCCCAATTGGCCACGATCCAATCCAATATCATTACTTCCAATTCCTTGACTTAAACTATTTACGTAAAGAAACTCTTGATCTAATTTATCTACTGATAAAAATAGTTGATCTTTTTGAGAATGATAATTAAAATTAAAAAAACCATTATACAGCTCTGTATTATCAAGTAGAGATGTATTAGTAAAATCTTTATTTTTATTTACTTTTTTTTGAGCATTGAGTCCAAAAGAAAATATAAATAATACCACCATTGCAAGCTTAACTCTTGTCATATAAATATATTTAATGAATTTAAAACTACTAAAAACAAATTAAAGAGAAGGATATCCCGTTTTTTTTTATCAACCAAAAAACATAATTAGAAATAATTACTTAGCCTTCCATTTTTATAGAATAATCTAACCATTGATTAGTTTTTTCCTCTAAAGTATTTTCCAACTCTTTTAATGCAATAGAAAGCTCTTTTATTTCTTCAGCACTGATTTTTTCATTTGCAAAACGATTTTGAAGAGACAACTTTTTAAGTTCTATTTTTTTTATATTATTTTCTAATTTTTTGAAAGATTGCTGGTCTTCATATGAAAATAAAGTCTTAGTTGATTCTTTTAATTTCCAATCTTTTTTTGTTTTTTTTTCTTCAATTAATTGGGTTGAATGAGCTTCTCCTTCATAGGCGCGATAATCAGAATAATTTCCTGGAAAATCTTCAATTATACCTTGTCCTTTTAGAATAAAAAGATGATCAACAATTTTATCCATAAAATAACGGTCATGGGATACTACCAATAAACAACCTGGAAAATCTAAAAGAAAATTCTCCAAAACATTGAGTGTAACAATATCTAAATCATTTGTAGGTTCATCAAGAATTAAAAAATTAGGATTCTGAATAAGAATAGTACATAAATATAAGCGCTTACGCTCACCTCCACTGAGTTTTTCAACAAAGTCATACTGTTTTTTACGATCAAATAAAAAACGTTCTAATAGTTGCTGAGCAGATATTTTCTTGCCTTTTTTTAATGGAATAAACTCTCCGAATTCTTGAATAACTTCAATGACCTTTTGTCTTTCTTTAACTTTTATACCACTTTGAGTATAATAACCAAATTTCAATGTTTCACCACGAATGATTTTCCCTGAATCAGGTATAATCGCATCGGTAAGTAAATTTAAAAAAGTAGATTTACCAGTTCCGTTTTTACCTATAATACCAATACGATCATTTCTTTGAAAATTATAATTAAATTGATCTAAAATAACATTGCCTTTGAAGGCTTTCGAAACTTTATGCATTTCAATCATTTTAGAACCTAGACGTTCCATATTGATTTCTAATTGAACTTCATGATCATTTCTCCGTTGTTTAGTTTTTTCTTTTATAACTTTAAAATCATCAATTCTAGATTTTGATTTGGTAGTTCGTGCTTTTGGTTGTCTTCGCATCCATTCCAATTCATTTGCAAAATGACGTTTAGTTTTATGAGCTGTAGTTTCCTCTTGAGAAATTCTTAAGGCTCGTTTTTCTAGATAATAAGAATAACTTCCTTTATAAGTATATAATTCTCCTTCGTCCAATTCAATAATTTCATTACACACTCGTTCCAAAAAATAACGGTCATGGGTAACCATAAGTAGGGTCGTTTTTTCTTTTATAAAGTAAGCTTCTAGCCACTCAATCATTTCCATATCCAAATGATTAGTGGGTTCATCTAAAATTAAAAGGTCAGGCTTTTCAAGAAGAGATGTGCAAAGAGCAAGACGTTTTTTTTGCCCCCCTGAAAGAGTAGAAACTTTCATTTTTAAATCTCCTAATTTAAGTTTACTAAGCATCTGCTTATATTGAGTTTCAAAATCCCAAGCTACATGTTGGTCCATTGCCTCAAAAGCAATTTGATATCCTTCAGAATCTTCTGGATTTAACAGCGCTTTTTCATACACAGCTATCACTTGAAGAATTTTGTTGTCTGAACCCAATATAGTCTCCTCCACTGTTAAATTAGGATTTAATTTTGGGTCTTGAGCTAGGTATGAAATATGAGTTCCTTTCCTAAAATTAACCTCTCCCGTATCTGAGGTGTCTTGTTGAGCAATGATTTTTAATAAAGTCGTTTTACCGCTTCCATTTTTAGCTATGAAGGCGATTTTTTGTCCTTTACTAATTCCAAAGGAAATAGGTTCAAAAATAATACGTTCTCCATATGATTTTGAAACGCCTTCTACTGAAAGTAGATTCATATATAATTTACTTTAATTTTTCATAAAAGTACGGATTAAGATTTGGGGAATTGAAAATGTATATTAGATTTGATTTATTAAATAAAGAGTTAATTTAAACTAGTAAATAACAGATTTACTTATTTTTATAATTTAAATTAAACATATGATTTCAAACGAGCAATACAAACATATAATGGAACGCCTGATTGCCTTAAGGCAATATCTTTGACATTGATGCCAAAGATATTGAAATTAAAAACCAAGAAGAAAAAACTTTAGCTCCAGATTTTTGGAGTAATGCCTTAAAAGCGGAACTTCATATGAAAGGTTTAAGGAATCTCAAAAAATGGGTGACAGATTACAATAAAATTATTCAAGAATCTGAAGACCTTGAAGTACTCATGGAATTTGTTAAATCAGGAGAAGTTACTGGTAAGGAAGTTGAAGCTCAATATTATCATATCGAACAACTTTTAGAAGCAATTGAATTCAGAAACATGCTTTCCGATGAAGGAGATGATTTAAGTGCAGTACTTCAAATTACTGCTGGTGCAGGTGGGACTGAAAGTTGTGACTGGGCCGCCATGCTTATGCGTATGTATTTAATGTGGTCTGAAAAACAAGGATATAAAGTTAAAGAACTTAATCACCAAGCTGGTGAAGTTACTGGAATAAAAACTGTGACTATAGAAATAGAAGGATCCTACGCTTTTGGATGGCTTAAAGGAGAAAACGGAGTGCACCGATTAGTTCGTATATCACCTTTTGATACAAATTCTAAACGCCACACATCATTTGCGTCCGTTTATGTTTATCCGCTTGTAGATGATAGTATTGAAATTATGATTAACCCTTCAGAGTATAGTTGGGAAACAATGCGTTCTAGTGGTGCAGGAGGACAAAATGTTAATAAAGTAGAAACAGCCGTTCGTTTAAGACATCAACCAACAGGAATTGTTATTGAGAATTCTGAAACTCGTTCTCAATTAGAAAATAAAAATAAAGCAATGCAATTATTGCGCTCACAATTATATGAATTAGAGCTTCAGAAAAAATTAGCCGCAAGAGATGAAATTGAAGCCTCTAAGAAAAAAATTGAATGGGGATCTCAAATTAGAAATTATGTAATGCACCCCTATAAATTAGTAAAAGATGTTAGAACACAACATGAAGTTACAGATGTTGATGCAATAATGAACGGGCAGATAGATCCGTTTTTAAAAGCTTATTTAATGAGTATGGGACAAAAAGATTTAGCCAAATAATAGAGATAAAATGAATATTAAAACTATAATATTTGATTTAGGAGGTGTTCTAATCGATTGGAATCCAGAATATTTATACCTAGATATTTTTGAAGGAGATCGCGTTAAAATGAATGCCTTTTTTGAACAAGTTTGCACTATGGATTGGAACGAAAACCAAGACGCAGGTTACCCGTTATCTAAAGCTACAGAGGACAGAATCGCATTATTTCCTGAATATGAAACATTAATAAAAATATATTATGGGCGATGGGAAGAAATGTTAGGAGAAGCTATTACAGGCTCTGTTCAAATTTTAAAAAAATTAATTAATGATCCTAAGTTTAGAGTAGTCGCATTAACTAATTGGAGCGCTGAAACCTTTCCAGTTGCGCTTAAACGTTTTGATTTTTTACATTGGTTTGAAGGAATTGTAGTTTCTGGAACTGAAAAAACTAGAAAACCTTATCCAGAAATATATCAAATCACTTTAGATAGATTTAATATAGCTCCGTCTGAAACATTATTCATTGATGATAATTTAAGAAACATTAAGGGTGCAGAAGCAATTGGTATAAATGGAATTCATTTTTCAACACCTGAAAAGCTTATAATAGATCTTAATAATTTTAAAATTAAATTATAAGAAAAATAATGTCTGTGACTTTAGATTTTATTAGTATTGAATCACTATCTAAATTAGTGAAGTTATCTGTTCAAACTTTTGAAGAAACTTTTGGCCATAAAAACACTAAAGAAAATATGGCTTGGTATTTTAAAACAAAAATGAATTCTGAACAGCTAAAAAAAGAGTTGCTGCATCCAAATTCTGATTTTTATTGGATTCTTTTTCGAAAAAAAATAATTGGGTATTTAAAATTAAATTTTAATGACGCACAAACTGAGGTTGTTAATCTCGGAGAATCTTTTGAAATTGAGCGTATTTATATTTTAAGCAACTTTCAACAAAAAGGGTTCGGAAAAGATGTACTTTCAAAAGTAATATCATTAGGCAAAAACAAGGGATTCTCTTATTTATGGCTTGGGGTATGGGAACAAAACGAAAATGCAATCGCATTTTATACCAAAAAAGGATTTGAGATTTTTAATAGGCATGTTTTTCAGTTGGGAAATGACCCACAAACTGATTTATTAATGGGACTTAAAATCTAAAATGGAGAATCATCTTTTAAATCATCAAATACATCATCTGGATTGGGAAGACTTGAAGTTGATATAGCATTTGGATTCATTTTTGATTGAAATTCAAAAGGAGAATCAAAACTGTCTAAATCTTCAAATTTACCTAAATGACCAATAAATTTTAATCGAATATTATCAAGACCTCCATTACGGTGTTTAGCAACAATAAGTTCAGCTTGACCTTCAGAAGGTGATCGTTCATCATCATCCCATTCATCAATATTATAGTATTCAGGACGGTAAATAAAGGAAACAATATCAGCATCTTGTTCAATAGCTCCAGATTCTCTTAAATCAGAAAGCATAGGGCGTTTAGTCCCTCCTCTTGTTTCTACTGCACGTGATAGCTGTGAAAGTGCAATCACAGGGATATTTAATTCTTTTGCTAATGCTTTTAAATTTCTTGAAATAGTTGAAATTTCTTGTTCTCTATTACCTGATTTAGTACTTGTTCCAGCGGTCATTAGCTGAAGATAATCGACTACAATTAATTTAATTCCATGTAGTGAAGATAATCTCCTTGCCTTTGCCCGTAAATCAAAAATAGAAAGTGAAGGGGTATCATCAATAAAAAGTGGAGCCTTTTCAAGATCGGTTACTTTAACGTTAAGTTGTTGCCATTCATGATCAGCTAATTTTCCAGTTCTTAATTTTTCAGAGGATAAGCCTGTTTCTGCTGAAATTAAACGAGTAATTAGCTGTACAGATGACATTTCAAGAGAAAAGAAAGCAACGGGTATTTGTTTAGTTACGGCTATGTTTCGGGCCATTGATAGTGTCAAAGCTGTTTTACCCATACCTGGTCGTGATGCAATAATAATTAAATCACTGGGCTGCCATCCAGAAGTAAGCTTATCTAACTTTTCAAAACCAGTACTCACACCACTTAATCCATCACGCTTAGAAATTTCCTCAATGCGCTTTTTAGCTTCTATTACAAGGCTTTGAGCTGATTCTGATGACTTTTTAATGTTCCCTTGTGTAATGTCATATAATTTAGATTCTGCTTCATCTAAGAGGTCAAAAACATCAGTCGATTCTTTGTAAGAGCTTTCAATAATTTCATTTGAAATTTTTATCAAACTTCTTTGAATAAATTTCTGAAGAATAATTCTAGCGTGAAATTCAATGTGTGCTGAAGAAGCAACTCGCTGCGAAAGTTGCACTAAATAAAATTCACCTCCAACAGTCTCTAATTTACCTTTTTTACGAAGTTCTGAAGAAACTGTAAGTAAGTCTACTGGTTGTGAATCTTGAAAAAGTTGAAAAATCGCTTCAAAAATTTTTTGATGAGCTGTCTTATAAAAAGCATCAGGTTGAAGAATATCAATTACTTCATCTACTCCTTTTTTGTCAATTAACATAGCACCCAAGACAGCCTCTTCCAATTCTAAAGCTTGTGGAGGAATTCTACCCTGTTGAAGATTTATTACAGCTGGATTTGGTGTTTTATTATATTCAAGAGCCTGCTTTTTTTCCATGACACTAAACTACATCCTTTTCTAATTTCATGATAAAACAAACTATAAAGAATTTAATGTTTATAAGTTTAAAAAAATGTTAATAAGCTGATGGAATTAATCTAAAAATTTCCCATTTCAAGAAACTTATTCCTTCTTTTATTAATTCTTTCTTTTGAAGAATCTTTCTCTATTTTTTTAAATGCTGTCAATAACTCCTTACGGACCGTTTTGAATGTCATTTCACGGTCAAAATGTGCACCACCTAAGGGCTCTTTTATTATTTTATCAATTAATTTATTTTTAAGCATATCTTTAGAAGTAAGTTTTAAGGCTTCCGCAGCTTGTTCTTTATGTTCCCAACTTCGCCATAAAATAGAGGAACAAGACTCAGGAGAAATAACAGAATACCAAGTGTTTTCAAGCATAAATACTTTGTCACCTACACCAATACCTAAAGCACCTCCAGAGGCTCCTTCACCAATAATAACAACAATTATAGGAACATTAAGCGACATCATTTCAAAAATATTACGAGCAATAGCTTCCCCTTGGCCTCGTTCTTCTGCTTCTAAACCCGGAAAAGCTCCAGGTGTATCAATAAAAGTGATAATTGGAATACCAAATTTATCTGCAGACTTCATCAAACGTAATGCCTTACGATAGCCTTCAGGATTTGCCATTCCAAAGTTTCTATACTGTCGTGTTTTAGTATTGTATCCCTTTTGAGTTCCTATAAACATAAAAGATTGATCATCAATCTTCCCTAAACCTCCAACCATTGCCTTGTCATCTAAAACATTTCTATCTCCATGAAGCTCTAAAAATGAATCTCCACAAAGTGCTCTTATATAATCTAAAGTAAAAGGTCTTGAAGGATGACGTGAAAGTTGAACCCTTTGCCATGCTGAAAGATTAGTGTAAATTTCTTCTTTAGTATTTTTTAATTTCTTTTCAATCTGATTACACGTTTCAGCAACATCAATATTACTCTCTTTTCCAATTAATTTACATTTATTAAGTTGATCATGTAACTCTTTAATTGGTAATTCAAAATCTAAATATTCCATAAAAAATTGTCTTTGACAAATGTAAAAATTCTTTATAATTCAGGTTTGTTTTTTAAGATTCTTTCTTGTGTTTATATAAACCGTTCATCAAAATTGATCCTAAAACTATAAAAAAACCAAGGTAAAACATAGGACTCATGTATTCTTCCTCATTCCATATAGTAAGAGATAATAATATCCCATAAATAGGCTCTAAATTAATAATCATCATAATGGTAAAAGAAGACAAATGTTTCATGACTTTGATTGAAATATTGAACGCATAAGAAGTACAGATAAAAGCTAAAATAAAAATCCATGCAAAATCCCAATCTTCTAATTTAAAATCATTTAGACTATAATTACCAAAAAAAAGTACATAGAATATTACTACTAATGCACCTATCAGTAATTCGTAAAACGAAAGTGTTATTGGATGAGCTTTTTTTACCATTTGATTATTTAAAATTGTAAAAAGGGCTGAAAGAAATGCAGAGAATAAAGCAATTAAGATACCTTGAATTTCTTCAAATTCAGCATTAAATATTAGCCCTACTCCAAGGGCTGTAAATCCACCAAAAAAAATCTCATAAATTAAAACTTTTCTTTTAACTAAAAGCGGTTCCAACATTGCTGTTATGAATGCTCCCGTGGCCATCATACTTAACGTTAAAGAAACCCCTGCAATTTTAATTGCATAAAAAAAAGTAGCCCAATGAATTGCAATAATGACACCACCAATAAATACAGAGCTCCACATAGAAGTTTCAAGGATAAAGTATTTAGGATTATATAAAATAAAAAAAATGGCTAAACCTAAAGCAGCTAAACCCATACGATAGATTACTAAGGGAATTGCATCAAGAGAAATCAAAGCTCCTAACACAGAGGAAAATCCAAAAATAACTACCACAAAGTGATAAAGCAGAAGGCTTTTTGATCTATCGTTTTGCATGTCGTAAAAGAAAGAATGCTAATAAGCCAAATAAAAATAAAGGCAACCAAGCAGCAATAAATGGCGGAAAAGTAGATTTACTTACTAAAACACCGAAAATTTTATCAAAGAAAATAAATAGGAAACCTAAACTAATCCCAAAAGCTAAGTTTACGCCCATTCCTCCTCTTCTTTTAAATGAAGAAACAGCAACAGCTATAATCGTTAATATAAAAGCTGAAATAGGAATGCTCCATCGCTTATGGCGAACTAATAAATGACTGTTTATTAGTTTAGAACCCCGTTCTCGTTCCTCATCAATAAATTGATTTAGTTCAGAAAAATTAAGCGTTTCAGCCATATAATTTACAGGAGCTAAATCATCAATTTCAAAGTCAAATACAGTGTCTTTTCTTGCATTAGCCTCATAGCGTTCACTATCACCAAAAAAAAATCGTTTGTTGTAATTCGATAAACGGAAAATACTGTCTTTTTCAATCCAGCGAATTCTATTTGCTTTAATTTTAAATTCTAGTTTATTCCCTTCAAAGTGTTCCAATGTAAAATTTGTTGCCCTCTTTCTTATTGGATCATAACTGCTGATATAAATAAACTCATTTTCATTAATTTGTTGAAAAACCTTTGATGTATTCCTCGCTTTTTTAGTCATAAGGTATTTATATCTAAAATCATTAAATCCAAGATTTGATTTTGGAACAATAAACATACCTGCAAAAAAAGCAAATACTGCAATAAACGTTGCAGCTAGTAAAAATGGTTTTAAAAATCTGAAAAATGAAATTCCTGAACTTAAAATTGCAATTACCTCAGTATTATTTGCCAGTTTTGAAGTAAACCAGATTACGGATAGAAAAAGAAAAATTGGAAATAAAAGATTCGCAAAATACCATGTGAAATCAACATAGTATTCTAATATGATCATAAATGGAATTTCTTTCTCTTTGAATTTATCAATCTTTTCAGCAACATCTACCATTATTCCTATAGGAATAAAAAGTAATATCATCACTGAAAAAGTGCCTATATAGCGCTTAATAATGTATAAATCAATAAGTTTCATTCTACAACCGTGGTTCCATTTGTCGTACCATTTTACTTTTCCAGGTACTAAAAGTTCCTGCTAAGATATGTTTTCTGGCCTCACGAACCAACCAGAGATAAAAGCTCAAATTATGAAGGGTTGCAATTTGCTTCCCAAGCATTTCATTGACAGTAAACAAATGACGTAAATAAGCTTTACTATAGTCTAAGTCAGCAAAACAATAACTTGAAGTATCAATAGGTGAAAAATCATTTTCCCATTTTTTATTTTTAATATTAATTGTCCCTTCAGCTGTGAAAAGCATACCATTTCTGGCATTTCTTGATGGTAAAACACAATCAAACATGTCAATACCCAATGCAATATTCTCAAGTAAATTAATTGGAGTTCCTACGCCCATTAAATATCGTGGTTTATCTTTAGGAAGTACTTGACATACGATATCGGTCATGGCATACATTTCCTCTGCTGGTTCACCAACGGAAAGACCACCAATTGCATTAGCAGGTAAATCTTGTTCAGCAATAAATTCAGCTGATATTTTGCGTAAATCCTTATACGTACTTCCCTGAATAATTGGAAGCAAAGTTTGCTCATAATTATATGTCATGGGCAATTTTTTATTAGTTTCTATACAACGAATTAACCATCGATGGGTTCGTTCCATAGAGTTTTTCGCATAATTATAATCACATGGGTATGGTGTGCATTCATCAAAAGCCATTATAATATCTGCACCAATAGAACGCTGAATTTCTATGGCTCGTTCTGGAGTAAAAAAATGATATGAACCATCTATATGTGACTTAAATTTTACGCCTTCTTCTTTTATTTTTCTATTGGCTGATAATGAGTATACTTGGTATCCACCAGAATCAGTTAAAATGGGTTTTTCCCATCCCATAAATTTATGAAGACCACCTGCTTGCTCTAAAATTCCTGTTCCAGGACGTAAAAATAAATGATAGGTGTTTCCTAAAATTATGTCTGGTTTAATATCGTTTTTTAATTCTCTTTGGTGAACTCCTTTTACGGTTGCTGATGTACCAACCGGCATAAAAATTGGTGTTTCAATTGTACCGTGGTCAGTATTGAGAGATCCTGCACGTGCTTGTGAGTTAGGATCGTTTGCGAAAAGTGTAAAATCCATTGATTACAAAGATAGTATTCTACTAGACAATTAATGAATCTTAAACATTGTTAATTACTTTGAAAAAACTTTCCGAAAATATCTGTTATGCTTTTTTTATAGTGTTGTTAAAGGATTACTTTTACATTAAATAAAATTTTATGTCAGATATTAAAATACTTCACAACATAAGTACTCAAGTTCGACGTGACATTCTTCGAATGGTTCATAAAGTCAACTCGGGTCATCCGGGAGGTTCTTTAGGATGCGTAGAATTTTTTGTTTCGCTCTATTTCAGTGTAATGAAAACAAAAATTCCATTTTCTATGAATGGAAAGAATGAGGATGTTTTTTTTCTTTCAAATGGTCATATTTCTCCAGTATTTTATAGTGTTTTAGCACGTAAAGGGTATTTTCCTTTAGAAGAACTAAATACCTTCAGGTTAATAAATTCTCGATTACAAGGACATCCAACTACTCATGAGGGCCTTCCTGGAATAAGAGTTGCTTCTGGATCACTTGGTCAGGGACTTTCTGTTGCAATTGGTTCAGCTTTGACAAAAAAATTAAATAATGATCCTAAAACTGTCTTTGTGCTCTTAGGAGATGGAGAACTTCAAGAAGGTCAAAATTGGGAAGCCTTAATGTATGCAGCAGGTAAAGGAGTTGATAATATTATTGCAACAATAGATTTAAATGGAAAACAAATTGATGGAAGCACGAATGAAGTGTTACCAATGGGTGATATTGATCAAAAACTCAAAGCCTTTGGATGGGAAGTTTTAGCTGTAAAAGAAGGAAATAATATTGAAAAAATAATTGAAGCATTAAAATTAGCCAAAGATAAATTAGGACAAAAAAAGCCTATCGCTATACTTTTACATACAGAAATGGGTAATGGTGTTGATTTTATGATGCATACCCACGCTTGGCATGGTAAAGCACCTAATGATGAACAATTAAAAGATGCATTAGCACAAAACAAAGAAACTTTAGGGGATTACTAACACATACGAATACTATGAAACAATATACCAATCAAGGAAGTAATGATACCCGTTCAGGCTTTGGAGACGGATTAACTGAATTAGGAAGAACTAACCCAAATGTTGTAGCCCTATGTGCTGACTTAATTGGCTCTTTAAAAATGCAAAACTTTATAGACGAAAATCCAGAACGCTTTTTTCAAATTGGAATAGCAGAAGCTAATATGATAGGAATTGCGGCAGGGCTTACCATCGGTGGGAAAATACCGTTTACTGGTACTTTTGCTAATTTTTCTACTGGACGTGTGTATGATCAAATTCGACAATCTATAGCGTATTCAGGGAAAAATGTCAAAATATGTGCTTCACATGCGGGAGTAACTCTTGGAGAGGACGGCGCAACCCACCAAATACTAGAGGACATCGGAATGATGAAAATGCTGCCTGGTATGACTGTTATAAATCCTTGTGATTATAACCAAACAAAAGCAGCTACTTTAGCTATTGCTGATTTTAATGGTCCTGTTTATTTACGTTTTGGTCGTCCAAAAGTTCCTAATTTCACAACACCTGAAATTGGATTCGAAGTTGGAAAAGGAATTTTATTAAATCCAGGCACTGATGTTACTATTATTGCTACTGGACATTTAGTTTGGGAAGCTTTAAAAGCTAGTGAAGAATTAGAAAGAAAAGCTATATACGCTGAGGTAATAAACATTCATACCATAAAACCATTGGACGAGGATATTATTCTTAAATCTGTTCAAAAAACAGGGTGTTTAGTATGTGCAGAAGAACATAACTACCTTGGTGGTATGGGTGAAAGTATCGCAGGTCTTTTATCTTTAAAAAGCCCTTGCCCAATTGAGTTTGTAGCTACTCAAGACACTTTTGGTGAATCTGGAACCCCAGCACAACTAATGAGCAAGTACGGTTTAGATAAAAAAGCAATTATGGCTAAGGTTGCTAGTGTACTAAAACGAAAATAATTCCAGAATAAAGAATGTGAGATTTTATGTGTTTTGATTAAATATTAAAACTAAAGAATAATAAGAATCTTATCTGTTAGTCTGTATCCAAATAATCGTTTAATCCGTCCCCATCGGTGTCATCAGCTATACCATCTCCGTCAACATCAAACTCTTGGAAAGTTGGGATTCCATCGCCATCATGGTCAGATTCATTAAAAGTATAGAGCTTAATTTTGAAGATTAATGGAGAATAGGCAGGAATTGAACCTGCTGGACTACTAAAATATCCAAGTCCTGAAGGAATAAACATGGCTCCTTGTCCAAATGATTCGAAATCTACAGTATTATCGTTATTAACTTGATAAGTACCACTTTTAAAAGCAGGCATGGCTTCTCTAAAACCACGAACAACTTGGGTTAAGTCAAACCAAACTGGGTTTGTAGACTGATCAAAAACATTCCCATTTAATAACGAACCTTCATATGATAAATAGGTGGAATCAACTGAGGAAGGACTTTGGCCTATCCCCTCTCTAGCTACTAAGTAATATAAATCATGGATTACAAAAGAACCATTTGATATTTTCACGCGAATACTATTTTTCTTAACCTGACCAATTAAGGGGATTTTAGAACTATTTTCACCTGCAATGGTATCAATTTTGAGAAAATTATAACCCCCAGTGATGGATTCATTAAAAGATAAATCCTCAAAATCTTCATAATTATAAAAATGAGTAGACAAATAATCTTCTAAGATTTGATCATCTGTAGCAGCCTGTTCCGCAATATCACGTGGTAATTCAACCTGATCTTCTTTTTTACAAGAAATAATTACAATTGAAAATAGTAAAATAAATGTTATTTTTTTTATCAAGATTAGTTTATTTTAGGGATTGCAAGATACAATTTTACTTTATTTTTGTTTAAATCTCTTAACGAAGTTTTAAGTATGAGAATTGATCAGTATTTATGGTGTGTTCGCTTATATAAATCTAGAAATATATCTAATTCGGTATGCAAAAAAGGGATGATCAAATTAAATGGACAAAAAGTAAAGCCTTCGAGAGAGATATTACCTTTAGATTACATTGAAATTAGAAAAGAACAAATATGGCGGAAATTCAAAATTTTAGATATTCCGAAAACTAGAATCGGAGCAAAATTAGTGCCCCTTTATATTTTTGAAAAAACAGATCCATCTGTTTTTGAGATTAAAGAATTACAACAATTATCTGGTATTAAACCCAGAGATGAAGGAACTGGAAGACCAACTAAAAAAGACAGGAGAGAGATTGATGATTTATTTATAGAGCAATCAGAAAAATAAGATTTATAAGTAACAAAATATAATATGGCTTTAAAAAAAAATAAAATAAAATCAGCAACAGATATTCATTCTAGTATTATTCGTATTGCTTACCAAATATATGAAACTAACATTAATGAAACTACATTAGTGCTTGTTGGTATTGAAAAAAAAGGAGCCTATTTATCAAAACTAATTGGATTAGAACTCTGTAAAATAAGCACTATAAAATTAATTTATGTAAGTTTAGAATTAAACAAAAAAAAACCACTAAACACTATCGAAAGTTCATTGCCAATATCTCAAATGGAAAATCATTCCATTGTAGTTGTTGATGATGTCCTAAACACTGGGAGTACATTAATTTATGCGGTAAATTATTTTTTACAAATTTCTGTAAAACAAATTAAAACCGTGGTATTGGTAAATAGAAACCATAAAAAATATCCTATTAAAGCTGATTTTAAAGGTCTTTCCTTGTCCACTTCATTAAACGATCATGTTACAGTTGTTTTTGAGGGCGATGAAAGCGGAATATACTTAAGCTAATTCTGCTTTAATTAATGCGGACACTTCACTAATTGTTCTTTGATCAGTTTTAATTGAAACATTTGCCTGATTATAAAAATAACTTCGTTCAAACATATGCTTTCCTACAAAGTCTTGAAAATTTTTTAAAGATTTAAGATGTTTTAATAATGGGCGGCTGGATTGTGCCTCAAATAATCTTTTACTAAGTTCTAAAATAGATGTGTTTAAATAAATAGTTTTAGCATTTTGTACAGCATTAAGATATCGCATGGTGTCATAATAACATGGTGTCCCCCCTCCTATGGAAAGAATTAGAGATGAATTAGTATTCAGAACTTCTTCTAAATAATGACGTTCCATTTTTCTAAAATAAATCTCACCTTTAGTTTTAAAGATTGAATTAACTGATTTTTGTAATTGTTTTTCAATGTAATGATCTAAGTCACAATGCTTAACATTAATTTCTTTATTTAGTTGAGAAGCCACAGCACTCTTACCACTTCCCATGTACCCCAATAATATGATTTTTTTTATTTTCATGATTTACAATACTCATGCAAATTTATATGAAATCAAGGGGATAAATTCATATTTGATATTATATTTGCAGCCTCAAAAGATTCGGTAGCTCAGTTGGTAGAGCATCTCCCTTTTAAGGAGAGGGTCCTGGGTTCGAGCCCCAGCCGAATCACTAACTGACTTGGTAGCTCAGCTGGTAGAGCATCTCCCTTTTAAGGAGAGGGTCCTGGGTTCGAACCCCAGCCAAGTCACTTAATCTAGCGCACGTGGCGGAATTGGTAGACGCGCCAGCTTGAGGGGCTGGTGGGAGCAATCCCGTGGAAGTTCGAGTCTTCTCGTGCGCACTTTTTTCCCTACATTTGTTTAAGCTTTTAAATGAATTTATAGACAATGAACAGCATAAAAAGCAGTTTTAGCATAAAAAATCTTGAAAATTTCTCAGGTATTAAAGCACACACTTTAAGAATATGGGAAAAAAGATATAATTTACTTGAGCCTGAAAGAACAGAGACTAACATAAGACGCTACAGTCTTGATAATCTCAAAAAACTTTTAAATGTTACCTTACTTTATAACCACGGTTTTAAAATTTCAAAAATTTCTAGCTTAAGCAACGAAGAAATATCCGATTCAGTTAGTAGTATTGCTTTAAAATCAAATTCAGAACAAATAGCTATTAACACTTTTAAATTAGCTATGATTAATTTTGATTGTGAATTGTTTAATAAAAATTATGATGAAATTCTTTCACATCAAAACTTTGAATATATCTTCATGGATGTATTTATGCCGCTAATGAAAGAGCTTGGTATTTTGTGGCAAACTGGAGCTATTTCTCCTACCCATGAGCATTTTATCACTAATTTAATTAAACAAAAAATTCATATTCAAACGGAAAGAGTTCAACGAAATATTAATAAAAATACAGAATATCCTATTTTTGTTTTATTTCTTCCTGAAAATGAAATTCATGAACTTGGAATTCTTTATTTAAATTATTTAACATTATCGAAAGGATTCAGAACAATTTTATTAGGTCAATCGATACAAATCTCAAGTTTAGAAAACCTGTATACTTATGGAAATTCTTTTAATTTTATGACATACTTAACGGTAGAGCCAAATAAAAAAGAAATTATGCCTTATTTAAAAAGTTTTAATGAAAAATTACTTTTAAATACCAATTCAAAATTAATTGTTTTTGGACCACAACAAATAGAAATAGATTTAAATAACTTACCCAATAAAATTGAATTATACCGATCTGTTGAAACGTTTATAAATAATTATTTTGAAGAAAAAATGTATGCTTAAACTTCAAGTAATTTAAATTGTCAGAGATTATTTAAATCAATTATGTGAATTTTATGAAAAAATTATTTGATACTGTAAGTCAAGATTGTAGCCGATTAGTCACCAATGCATATAGCACATCTTTTTCATTAGCTACGAAAATGCTTGATGCGTCAATTAGAAATCACATTTATAATATCTATGGATTTGTTCGATTTGCAGATGAAATTGTTGACAGTTTTCATAATCATAATAAAAAATATTTATTAGACAATTTTGAAGCTGATCTATTCACTAGCATTAAAGATAAAATAAGTCTGAATCCAATATTAAACTCTTTTCAACTTACAGTAAACACATTTAAAATCGATCATGATCTCATAAAGGCATTTATGAAAAGTATGAGGTTGGACCTAGAGAAGAGCACTTATAAAACACAAGCTGAATATGAAGAATATATCTATGGTTCTGCTGATGTTGTTGGACTTATGTGTTTAAAGGTTTTTGTTAAAGGAGATGAAAAAAAATTTAATAACCTTAAAAAACCAGCTATGGCACTGGGTTCAGCTTTTCAAAAAGTTAACTTTTTACGTGACTTAAAAGATGATTTTCAGGAATTAGAACGAAATTATTTCCCTAATGTAGATTTTAATAATTTCAATGAAAGTTCGAAACTGTTAATCATTAATGAAATTGAAACTGACTTTGAAACATCCCTTACTGGAATTTTAAAACTACCCAAAGAAGCTCGTTTTGGAGTTTATACAGCCTATAAATATTATTATAAATTGTTAGATATATTGAAAAAAACACCATCAATAAATATTCAAAACACAAGAATTCGAGTTGCTAATTATCAAAAAATGATCGTTTTTGTTCGTTGTTATTTAAGATATAAATTAAACTTAACTTAATCTATTGCTCATGATATTACTTTGGATAGTCGTTCTTTTTACTACTTTTTGTTTTATGGAATTTATGGCTTGGTTTTCTCATAAATACATCATGCATGGCTTTCTGTGGTCACTTCATAAAGATCACCATATTAAGAATCACAAGTCATGGTTTGAACGAAATGATTTATTTTTTATTTTTTATGCACTTGTTAGCTCTGGTTTTGTTGTGCTATGGGGAGAAGCCGGGTTTTGGCCAGGATTACCGATAGCTATTGGGATTTTTCTCTATGGTCTTTCTTATTTTGTAGTACATGATATTTTTATTCATCAACGTTTTAAGCTTTTTAGAAATATTGAAAATAAATATGCAAAAGGAATTAGAAGAGCACACAAAATTCACCATAAAAACATCAATAAAGGTGAAGGCGAATGCTTTGGAATGCTTTGGGTACCAATTAAGTATTTTAAATAATTAATTTTTTATCCACTTATTTTTAAATTCACAAAGTTTGCTCTCTCTATTAACATTAACATAAGTACTTTCAATTTTGTCAATCATCCAATCCTGAATTATATTTAATTGTTTTTGTTTTAGAGCTAATGATTTAATTCGAGAATAATCTTTAGAATAGTCGGCTATATGTTCATCAAATCGATTGCTTACTTTTAATATTTTATACTTTTTCAATCCAGAACGGTCTTCCTCCATAATAGGAGAGGAAATTGATTGGTCTTTTAAATTTCTGATTTGACTATATAAGGTGGGATCAAGATTAGTTAATTCAAAACGTGTATCCCCTGTTTGAGGATTAATCAAAACACCTCCATTATATTTTGTTTCCTTTTCACCGGAAAATTGAAGGGCAGCATCTTTAAAGGTTAATTCATCTTCTATAATGCGCTTTTTAATTAAATCTAATTTATTTTTAGCTTCAAGTAATTGTAAGGGCTCAATTTTTGGTGTTAAAAGAATATGACGGACATCTACCTCTTGACCGCGTATTTTGTCAACTTTCAATATATGCCAACCGAAATCAGATTTGAAAGGCTCTGAAATTTCACCTTCTTCTAAACTAAATGCTTCATCTCGAAATTCTTTTACCATTTGAGGGCGTTTACGATGAAGCGTGTACTTACCACCTGTTGAACGTGAACCTGGATCTTGAGAATATAAAATAGCTTTGGAAGCAAAACTAGAACCACGTTCTAAAATATCCTCTCTAAAAGTCTCAAGTTGATTAATAATACGTTTTTTTTCATTTTCACTTACTTCTGGTTCAATAACAATTTGGGAGATTTCAAGTTCCGTTCCAAAAGTAGGCAACTCATTAGGGGGAATAGACTCAAAAAAAAATCTTACTTCTTCAGGAGTAACTTCTACATCTTCAATGATTTGACTCTGCATCATAGACGATAGTTTTTGAGTTTTATTTATTTCAAAAATTTCTTGTCTAAAAATAGCCTCGTCTTCCTTATTGTAAAATTCTAATACCTTTTCTATAGATCCTAATTGACGTGTAAAATTGTCAATAATTTGATCTACAGTACTATAAATTTCTTCTACACTGACTTCTAAACTATCTTGAATTGCATGGTGCGCATATAATTTATCTTCCATCAATTTACCTAATAATTGACACCTAGAAATACCCTTAGTATTGACACCCTGTGACTCCATTTCCACTAAAGTTTTATCAATGTCAGAATCTAAAATAACATAATCACCTATTACTGCTGAAACACCATCAATTTTAATTCGGCTAGATTTATCTAAATCTTGAGCTGAGAGAATGGTAATAAAACACCCAAATAGATATAAAAAACTAATAAACTTCATAGAACTTTGACTTAATTGCATCTTGTAAAATATCTTTTTCAAATTTTTTGTTAAATTTTAATTTACGCTTGTTTAATATTATATTTTTGATGGTAGGATAAATAAAATCTCGAGGTGGAATATCTCCCTTTTTAAGATAATTATTTATATAAAACAAATATACCCCCATTGTATCTTGAATTTCAAAGAATTGTGATTTTTTTATATATCGTTCTAAATTAGTTGCATTTAAAAATTTAATTTTAGAAAGTAGATCGATTTTATTAAGCCAAACACTATCCGAAAAAATATGATCTCTGAATTGAAATGAAAGAGAATCAAGAAAGTGCTTATCCTCATTATTGAAACGTTGAAAACTTCTTCGTATTTTATTTTCATCAACATTGTCATGCGGAAACTCAATATAACGAACTTGGTAAAGTGGAGCATTAAGTTTAAAAATACTTTTATTTAAAAACATAAAAGAATCTATTTCCTTAATAGAAATAAGAGTGTCTAAAGATTCATTTACAATTGATTGCTTATAGGTTATAGAAAATAATTCTGCTTCATATTGTTTAACAAGTTTCTGTAACATTTTGATTTTATCATTATCTAAATTAAGAGCAGCTTGTTGCAAAATAATTTGTTTACTTGCCCAATCATCAATAAAATTTCTGACTTTTAAAATACTATCTTCCTTGTTTTTAAAATTCAAAATATTTTTCTCTATATCTTCACGGTAGAGATAGATTGATCCTACACGTGCAAATGCTTTTTCATTATTAAGCGAAATAGTTTCACATGAAACAAAAAACAAAGGTGTTAAAAGGTATATGAGTCTTCGGATCAGTCTAGATTTAACGTATAAAAAAAATATTATTGCTTTGTTATTAACAATTAGAGATTTAATTCTTAATAAAGTTTGTAAAATATTGATTTTGAGCATATTAAAATGTTAAAAAAATTTTAATTTTACGTATAATAATTGTAAATTTGGTATAAATTTAAAAACATTGATTAAAAAACTACTTGTTTTTTTTATTTTACTTTATTCAGATGCATTATTTTCTATTCCGTCTATAGAATCTGATTATCATAGAATTGAAATGTCTCAAGAGAAAGCCGTTGTTGTTTTTCGTGATGGCAACTTATACTTCAGAGGCTTCACTGGACAAGGTAGCTTTCAGATTTATTCAATCATAGGAAATAAGATTTCAGAAATGAATGTGCAAAATTTCTCGCAATTCCAATTTAATACTTCCTTTAAAACGGGCAATATGTATATTATTCGTGTTGTCATTAAAGGAAAGGCAAGAACATTTAAAATAATAGCTTCATAAATTTAAGGGCTATAATTTGGAGACTCTTTAGTTACACTTATATTATGCGGATGGCTTTCACGCATTCCTGCGGAAGTAATAGTCACGAATTGACCAGTTTCTTTTAGTGTTTTAATATCCCTTGAACCACAATAACCCATTCCTGCTCTTAAACCTCCGATAAACTGGTGAATGCATTCTTCTAGATCACCCTTATAAGGTACTCTACCTACAATACCCTCAGGAACTAGTTTTTTTAAGTCATCTTCAACATCTTGAAAATAACGATCCTTACTTCCCATTTTCATCGCTTCAACAGAGCCCATTCCTCTATAAATTTTGTATTTTCTACCTTCAAATATAACGGTTTCTCCCGGTGATTCTTTCGTTCCAGCTAGTAGTGACCCTAACATAACTGAATCAGCTCCAGCAGCGATAGCTTTGGGAATATCACCTGTATATCTAATTCCACCATCTGCAATTATTGGAATCCCTGTTCCCTTAAGTGCTTTCCGCACCTCAATGATAGCAGATAGTTGAGGATACCCAACTCCCGCAATAACACGAGTTGTGCAAATTGATCCTGGACCAATACCTACCTTAACAGCATCTGCACCAATGTCTGCTAAATATTTAGCTGCTTTACCTGTAGCTATATTACCAACTACAACATCAAGTAAATTAAATTTTTCTTTTACTTTTTTAACAACATCCGCAACTCCTCTTGTGTGTCCGTGAGCTGTGTCAATTACAATGGCGTCAACTCCAGCTTCATTTAGTGCTTCAACACGATCTAAGACATCAGGGGTAACACCCACTGCAGCAGCAACCCTTAGTCGACCAAATTTATCTTTATTAGAATTAGGTTTTGTAGTGTGTTTTGTGATATCACGAAATGTAATTAAACCAACCAGTATATTGTCACTAGATACTACAGGAAGTTTTTCGATTTTATGTTCTTGCAATATTAATTCTGCATCTTTTAAAGAAGTTCCTTCTTTTGCGGTTATTAAATTTTGTGATGTCATCACTTCTTTAATAGGTCGCATATTGTTTTTTTCAAAGCGTAAGTCACGATTTGTAACAATTCCTAACAATTTATTATCATCATCAACAACAGGAATACCTCCAATTTTGTAACGTTGCATATTAATATTAGCATCCGATACAATTGCAGTAATAGGAAGTGTTACAGGATCTATAATCATTCCAGATTCTGATCGCTTTACAGCTCTAACTTTAGCTGCCTGCTCTTGTATTGTCATGTTTTTGTGCAAGACTCCAATACCCCCCTCACTAGCCATAGCTATTGCCATTCTACTCTCAGTAACAGTATCCATAGCGGCAGATATAATAGGGATATTCAAAGGAATATTTCTGCTGAATTTTGATTTGATAGATACTTCACGAGGTAATGTGTCTGAATAGCTAGGAACTAATAAAACATCATCATAGGTGAGGCCTTGTCCGATAAATTTAATGAAAGTCATAAGCAACTAATCTTAAATTAATTGCAAACAAATATAGGGATTAAATATCCTTTGTCATTAATCTATCTGAATTTAATTAAAAAAAGAGAGGATATATTATTGGGTTAAAATTTTCTGAGAAAAATTATAAGAACTCTCAAACGAAAATAAATCTAAATTTTTTGGGAGTAATTTACGTGAAGTAAAAAAAGAAATTAATTTCTCTGAAGGCATATTCCCCACCAATTTATCTTGTGCCATGGGACATCCTCCCATTCCTTTTATAGTTCCATCAAAGCGTAAACATCCTGCAGAAAACGCTGCATTTACTTTTTCATACCAAAAATCAGGATGGGTATGAAAATGTGCTCCAAATGTAATGGCTGGATAACAAGGTATAATGGTTGAATATAATTTAATTATATCAGAGGGAATAGCCGTTCCTATAGTATCTGATATGGAAATTATTGAAATTCCCATTACTACCATTTTAGAAACCCATTCTGCAATAATATCAGCGTTCCAAGGATCTCCATATGGATTTCCAAAACCCATAGATAAATAAACAACTATTTCCTTATTATGATTTGAAGCAATATCAGATATTCTTTTCAAGATTATGAGAGACTCTGAAATCGTTTTTCCTGTGTTACGAACTTGAAAATTCTCAGAAATGGAAAAGGGATAGCCTAAATATGATATTTCCTCATGCTTTATTGCCTCTAACGCTCCTCGCTCATTAGCAACAATTGTCAATAATTTTGTAGGAGTATTTGAAATATCTAAGCTTTTAATGACTTTAGCAGTGTCTGACATTTGGGGTATTGCCTTTGGAGAAACAAAGCTGCCGCAATCTAACGTGTGAAATCCAACCTTAAGTAGGCTTTGATAATATGCGATTTTGTCAGATGTGTTAACCCATCTTGAAAACCCTTGTAGAGCATCTCTAGGGCATTCAACTAATGTAATGGATTGATGAGCAGTCATATTGAAGTTCTAGGGATAGAGTAAGATTAACGCAATGATAAATAAAATAAGTGATTGAATTTTGTCCCATTTTAAAAAACGATTGCTTAATTTAAATTTCTCACCTAATTGGGCAGCTAAAATAGAACAGCTTATAAAAACAAATAATGCTTGAACAAAAAATATACTTCCTAATATCAAAAACTGAAGTGTATAAGTCCATTCATGATGGAATAAAAATCCTGGAAAAAAACTTAAAAAAAACAAACTCACTTTTGGATTACTTAAATTCATAATAAATCCTGTTAAGAATAAATTTTTATGCTTAGAAGGTTTAAGTGAATTATTTTGGTTTTTGATAGAATTTATCCAAATTTGAACTGCTAAATAAATCAAATAGGTAGCTCCTGAAATTTCAATAACTCGAATAGCATTAGGCTGATGTTTCAATATAGCACCAAGACCCAATACGACTGCCAGGGTATGGATGATAATTCCTGAGGTTAATCCTAAACTTAATTCCACTCCCTTTTTCCATCCCTTTTGTAAACTAATGCTAATTACAAAAAGTATATCAGGTCCAGGAAATAATGTTAACGAAATAGACGCAAAAAAAAACAGTAAAAGGGTATTTAACTCCAATAGAAAAAACTTATAAATTAATATATTTGTCCCCGAATATAATATTTTTGAAAAAGATGATAGTTGATATTGAGCGCAAACTAATTCCTTTGAGGAAAAAACTACAGGAACACAAGATATATAAATCAATAAAAAGCATTGAAGATATTCGCCTCTTTATGGAGCAACATGTTTTTGCGGTTTGGGATTTTATGTCACTCTTAAAGCAATTGCAAAACCAATTAAGCTGTACCCAAGTTCCATGGCGTCCTTCAGGAAATCCAGAAGCCGCACGTCTAATAAATGAAATTGTTTGGGGAGAAGAATCTGATCTCAACCGCAAGGGAATTGCTATGAGTCATTTTGAAATGTATTTAGAGTCAATGAAGTCATTAGGTGCAAATACAAAAGCCATTAAAGAGCTTCAACATCGATTAAAAAAAGGACAAACTATAGATCAAGCTCTAGAAGAGACTAATTTACCCCTACATATTTTATCATTTTTAAGGTTTACTTTTGAAGTTGTAAACACTAGAAAAAATCATATTATAGCAGCTGTTTTTACCTTTGGAAGGGAAGATTTAATTCCAGATATGTTTATTGAAATAATTAAAAATCTGACGGTTCCTAAAGGAGAAGATTTAAGTGATTTAATATATTATTTCGAAAGACATATTGAGGTAGATGCAGATGAACACGGCCCCATGGCCCTAAAGATGGTAACAAACCTTTGTGAAGGTAATATAGATAAAATCACTGAAGCACTTGCCTACTCTAAAAGAGCACTTGAATTAAGAATTGGTTTATGGGACGGAATTTTAAAAGAAATAGAAAAGCCATTACTTGCTAAACCCTAGAAACATTTGATATATTTACAATATTAAATAATATCTCATGAAATACCAGTTATTCCTTCTGTTTTTTATAACTCAATCTGGCTTTTGTCAATTAGAAAAAAATGTTTCAGAATATGCTAAATCCATATCTTCAAAAGAGCTTAAAGAACTTTTATATGTTTATGCTTCTGATTATTTTGAAGGACGTGAAACTGGTAAACGAGGGCAACATAAAGCAGTAGATTTTATTCGTCAATTTTATATTAAGCATAACGTTACTCCCGCGAAAGGAACTGAATATTACTTCCAATCCATGACACTAAATATCAAAGGAGAGGATGTGAAAACTGAAAATGTTGTAGCTATTATTGAAGGAAGTAAATATCCAGATGAATATATTATACTTTCTTCACATCTAGATCACATTGGTATAGAAAATGGAATCATTAATAACGGTGCAGATGATGACGGTTCTGGAACTGTGGCCATGCTTGAAATAGCAGAAGCATTTCAAAAAGCCGTAACAGAAGGTTTAGGTCCTAAGAGGTCTATTATCTTTTTACATGTCACAGGTGAAGAAAAAGGGTTATTAGGTTCAGAATACTATTCAAAAAATCCTTTATATCCATTAGCGAAAACAATGACCGATTTAAATATCGACATGATTGGGCGATTAGATCCAAAAAGAATAGATAAAGACCCTAATTATATTTATTTGATTGGCTCAGACAGAATTAGCCAAGAACTTCATGAAATATCGGAAGCAATTAATGAAAAATACACACAAATTAAATTAGATTACACTTTTAATGATGAAAATGATCCCAATCGTTTTTATGAAAGGAGTGATCATTATAACTTTGCTAAAAAAAATATTCCAGTTATTTTTTATTTTAATGGTACCCACGAAGATTATCATCAGCCAACTGACACACCCGACAAAATCAATTATGAAATGCTTGAAAAAAGAACTCATCTTATTTTTTATACTGCCTGGGAATTAGCCAATAGAGAAGAACGAATTAAACTGAAATTAAACTGAAAACAAATTTAATAACATAATAATCTCAAGATATATAACCTTATTTTTTTTATTATTTTTTTCGATATCATTAAGTGCACAATCTGATATAGAAGAAGAAAGTTTTAATGATTCGGATTCATTAAAAATTAAAAGAATTTCAATTGGTATTAAATTAGGAATTCCTAATATCGCTGGGATGTCTTCGGAAATTGTTCTACCAATATTAAACAATCATTTTACACCCTATATAGATTACTCCAGTTCTAATTTACCTTCTGGAGATACAAAAACTAGCTTTTCGTTTATTGAGTATGGTATAAAATATTATTTTGGTGAAAAAGGACATGGTCTTTTTGCTAGTTTAGGACAAAGTAAATTAGATGCTAATTTTACATTTAAGGAACTCTTTTTTAGTGATAACACTATGTCTACTTTCGGGTCAGCTAAAGTCCCTCTTGGATTAAACACTACCAATCTAAAATTAGGTATAAAAACAGGAGATGCTTTTTTCTTCCGCTTTGAGATAGGATATGGAATTGGAGATATTCCAAGTGAATTGAAATTCAATGTAAATACTAATGGAATAAATAAATCCTTTACAGAAGAAAGACCTGCAATCCCTGGTCTAAGTTCTGGAGGAATACTTTTAGCAAATTTTGGTTTTGGTTTTGCTTTTTAAATTTAATTAGATAATTAAATTAATGTTAAATCAATTACGGAAATCATTCAACTAATTTTTAAAACTATATTTGCCCTATTTTTTATGCAAACCATTAAATTGAATTATTATATCAAACTGTATATTTTTTTTGTTTTAATTTTTTTATTATTTGGTTCATTTTTAATAGGTCAAGAAAGAGTAACATTAAGCGGCTATATTACTGACAGCGAAAGTAATGAAACTCTTTTTGGAGTTAATGTTATCTTTCCAAAACTACAATTTGGTACTACAACTAATGAATATGGTTTTTATTCCATTTCAGTACCCAAAGGTATTCATGAAATTAGAATATCCTATTTAGGTTTTAATGGAATTCAACAAGAAATAAATATTGAACAACAACTTACCCAAAACTTCAAGTTAGCGCCTGCATTCGAATTACTTGATGAAGTAATTGTTGAGGTTGATGTTGAAAAACTAAACATTAGAAGTCCTCAAATGAGCGTAAATAAGCTTGCAATAAATACTATACAAAGTATTCCTGCCGCATTAGGAGAGGTTGACATCATCAAATCTATCACCCTACTCCCTGGAGTAACTAGTGGTGGTGAAGGGGCTTCTGGTTTTAATGTTAGAGGAGGAGCAGCTGATCAAAATTTGATTTTATTAGATGAAGCCATAATCTTTAATTCATCTCACCTTTTTGGTTTTTTCTCTGTCTTTAATCCAGATGCAATCAAAGACATTAGACTTTACAAAGGAGGAATTCCTGCCAACTATGGTGGCCGTGTAGCTTCTGTACTTAATATTTATCAAAAAGATGGGAACAGTAATAAGGTTAAGGCTCAAGGTGGTCTTGGGTTAATATCAAGTAGGTTGTTAGTCGAAGGTCCTCTAAAAAAAGAAAAAGGCTCCTTTTTAATCGCAGGGAGAAGCAGCTATGCACACCTCTTTTTACCCCTAATTGATAGTATCGATAATAGTATTGCCTATTTCTATGACTTAAACACCAAATTGAGTTACAAGATTAATGAAAACAACAATATATATCTCTCTGGTTATTTTGGGAGAGATGTCTTTGATATTTCAAATCTTTTTGATGTTCGCTTTGGTAATTCAGTTGCTAATTTTAGATGGAACCATCTATTTACTAAAAGGTTATTTTCAAACCTTTCGTTAATTTATTCTAATTATGATTATACCTTAGACTTTGGACTTGCCAATTTTGATTGGAATTTGGGTATCAATAATTTTAACTTAAAATATGACTTTAAATATTATCTAAGTGATAAATTAACTTTGGAATATGGTCTAAATAGCATTTATTACAAATTTGATCCAGGCTTAATTAGTCCTACCAGTGAGACTAGTGGCATAACAAAAAATAAATTAACGAATAAATTTGCTTTTGAAAATGCTCTATATGGAAGTGTTAAATTTCAATTAAATCCAAAAATAAATGTTCAAGTAGGAACGCGCTTTAGTAGTTTTTTAAGGTTGGGGCAAGAACTTAATTTATATCAAAACGATACGCCTTTACTTTATAATAGTTATTTAAAAATTTATGAAACTGCAAATCCAATCGGAATTACTAACTATGACAAAAGAGAAGTCATTAAGCCATTTTATAATCTTGAACCAAGAGTGGCCGTTTCCTTTCAGCTGAGTCAAGACCAATCTATTAAAACGAGTTATAATCGGATGGCACAATACCTGCATTTGATTTCAAACACTAACTCCCCTACTCCAATTGATGTATGGGCTCCTAGTGGAACTTTTATTAAACCACAGCTTTTAAATCAAATCGCTTTAGGATATTTTAAAACCTTTAAAAACAACCGCTATAATTTGGAAATCGAAGGTTTTTACAAAGACATTCAAAACCGTTTAGATTATATTGATGGAGCTGGATTAATTGCCAACAACGCAATTGAACAAGTGCTTTTAAATGGAGAAGCTAGAGCAAAAGGGATAGAGGTCTTGTTTAAAAAAAATGAAGGAAAATTAACGGGATGGATTGCTTATACTCTTTCAAAATCTGAACAAAGAACTCCAGGAAGAACGTCTATAGAGACTGGAATTAATAATGGTAATTGGTATTATACACCCTATGATAAAACGCATGATTTGTCAATAACTACAAATTATCAAATTAATAAAAAATGGGATATAAACGTCAATTTCATTTACCAAACTGGTCAGCCTGTTACCTACCCAAATGCTCAGTATCAATTTTTAGATTTTTCAATTGCGAATTATGCCCCAAGAAACAGTAGTAGATTAGATGATTACCATCGTTTTGATCTTTCAGCAGTATATTCTCCACAAAAAGAAAATAGAGCTTACAATGGGCAATGGGTTTTTGGAATATACAATCTGTATAACCGACAAAATGCTGCATCCGTAAGTTTTCAAAAAAATAATGAAACAGGGCTTAATGAAGCTATAAGGTTATCCATTTTCGGAATTATACCTTCTATAACCTATAACTTCAAATTTTAATTTATGAGAAATAGCTTTTATTTAATAATTTGTGTTTTTCTGTTTTCAAAATGTGAAGATCCCATTGAAGTAAATGTATTTGACTCAGAGCCCCTCCTAGTTGTTGAGGCTCAAATAAACTGGATTAAAGAAACTCAAAAAACAGAACAAGAAGTTATTTTATCTCTTAGCTCTTCTTATTTTTCAAATACTTACGAACCTGCTTTAGGTGCTGAAGTTAATATATTAGATTCAAACGAAAATACTTATATTTTTTCTGAGGATTTAGAAGCCCCAGGTCATTATTTTCCATTAGACACTATTCCTTATCTTCTTAACCAAGAGCTTAAGCTAAACATTACCTATAAAGGCCAAGAATTTATTGGTACTGAATCACTAATTTCTGTTTCAACTATTGATAGTATCTCTCAAAAACCAATATTCTTTTTTGGGGAAGAAAGAATACAGCTCGATGCTTTTTGTATTGATCCAAAAAATGAAAAAAATTATACATTCTTTGAATTTTCAGGAGAATCAATAGAAATTACTGAATTCAATGTTTATAGAGATGATTTTAATGACGGTTTTATTTATAATGGTTTCTTATTCGGGAGCGATTTTGAAATAAGTGATGAAATACGTTTTCGCCAGTATGGATTATCAAAAAGAGGTTATAATTACTGGAACTTATTAATTAATCAAAACACTCAAGGGAGTCCTTTTGCCACAGTGCCTGTTAACCTAAGTGGAAATATAATAAACCTTACAAATCCAAACGCTAATCCTTTGGGATATTTTAGAGCTTCTGAAGTTTCTGAAGTAATATATTTAGTTAAATAATTGAACTATAAATCAGCTGTGTTTTTAATGTTTATTGTAAAGAAAAATAGTCTGATTTACCAGTTAATTATAAAAATTAGTTTTTTTTAAAAATCTATTTTTTAGATATCTTTCAATGCTGTTTTTTTGAAAATCTCATAAGTTTTTATATCATCTACAAAAGTTTGACTAGGAGATTTATCAAAATTTTCCTTAAACCAATCAAGAGCTATATTATTATATTCTATATCAAGGTGTTTTTTAGACCAAATAGACAAATCATAAATAAGTGGATATAAATCAATTCCTGCTGATGTTAAAAAATACTTTTTAACTTTTTTGTCTTCAGGAACTCTATAAAACTCAATTAAATTAAAACTTAATAATTTTTTTAGACGGTTAGTTAGAATATTTGATGAGATTTTTTCGGGAGAAATCATAAACTCAGAAAATGTTGTGCGTTGAAGAAACAAATCTCGAATTATCAAAAGAGACCATGCATCTCCAATAATGTCAAGTGAAGAACTTATGGGGCATCCTGATCTGTTATGTATATTTTTAATCATATTAATAATTTAATTTTAATTATATTTAAATTACGTTATAAAAAACCATAATCATTAAAATGATTTCTAGTATTTATTTTTTAAAGTCGCCATGCACTCAATCTCAATCTTTGCATTCAAGGCTAATCCACTCCCTGCAAAAGCACTTCTAGAGGGCAATTTTTCTTCTTTAAAGAAAGT
>CAJQQG010000061.1 GCA_905480425.1 uncultured Flavobacteriaceae bacterium
TATGCTTGGGATGAACCCATTCCAGATGGTTCTGAACCAAAATTATGGTTTCATGAAATCTTTAGAAAAGATGGAACTCCATACAAACAAAATGAAGTTGATTTAATTAAAGAATTAACGAAATAAGAAATAATACCTCTGCAGAAAATCGTGCATAATTCATTGTTTGTTCTCGCCTACCCTTCGACAAGCTCGGGCTGGTGCTTTAGGTCTTTGGATTTAAAAGCTAAAAGTTTCTAAACATTCTTTAATTCCTAAACGTGGGGTGGGTTTTCTAGAATCGTTTTCAGATTAGACACTAGTTCTTGTAGTTAGTATATAACTCCAAACCTTAGCATTTAAGACATTACAAGCATTGCACCCCAATTATCCTATCTAATGTGATGAAAATCATAGCATTAGTTTTTGATTAAGTAGGGGTTTTCCTTAGGGTTTAACTGGCATAGAGGGGTGTAATCCAAATCCTTTCTAATCCTATCTCATCACTGTCCCATGACAAGATCCAAGTATTGTTATTTTAGGGAGTGTTTGTTGGGGGAAATTGTGGATACGTGATGGGGTTTAGTCTTTTTGAAATTATGCAGGAGACAACTAGGTGCTTTTTTTTAATAAAAAATAACTAAGTCGTAAACCTGCCAATAGCATCACAATCATTGCAATGATTAATAACGTTACAATATTTGGGTACTGATTGTCAAATCCTAATATACTTGTATGCTTTCCATAGATTCCGAAATACCCCCAAAGAATGACCAATACATACGCAATTTGCTTGAAATAAAATACTTGGCTTAAGGCAACAAGAATTCCAATAACTAAAATTATCATCGTCCAAAGCTCTTCAGAAATTCCTAAACCTACCCATTCATATCCTACCAAAACTGCCGTTACATTTGCAATTGTAGCGATAGATATCCATCCAAAATAAACTGTAAAAGGGAGTTGAATAGTAATTTTACTTGACCAATCAGTAGTGGTTTTTAACAACAAATTTATCTGAACTAGATTAACTAAAAGTACTATCATCAAGCCTAGCGAAACGAGTAAATACTCATAATGCCAAGCAAAAATCCATAAGCTGTTAAAGATTGTGTTCACAATAAAAAGCTTACTCAATGCTTCGGTTTTCTGTTTCATTGGTCGAACTAGAATCCTAATCGTAAAAACTAGCAGCAGAGAATAAATGACCCCCCAGATAGCAAAAGTAGCTCCCTGTGGGGTAAATAAATTCTTTAACTGATCCGAAAGATCGCCAGTTGTCATTCCGTTAATTGGAAGAATATTGGCAAGTGAATTGATCGTAACCATTTGGATAAACCCCAATAGCGTCAAAATTTTTACTCCTATTTTTTTCATACTTACAAACTACGAAGAATCTTTTAAAATAATATACGATGCTAGGAATCAAAAGATGTTTGCCTATTTGATACCAAATACTAAATTAGATTCTATTGAAAAGTATGTTGTAACAGTTGATTCTATTAAATCAATAACTGGAATTGATTTTATCCCCAATTAAAAACTGAATTAGAACCTAAGCTAGAGTCAGTTAAAAATAGTTTACACCCTGAATAAAAATATATAAACTCAATCTCTAGTAGTTCCCTTGGGAAAATATTTGTCAATAATATATGCAGGCTGCCATGGGTCTAACTTTTGAACCAAGTCTTTATAGTCATATTCTTTAGATTGAATCCTGGAAGGATATAGATTTATAGTGTCATCTGTAGCAATTCTGTGAAACTCAAGAAGGTTCATCATCTCTTGAATTTTAGTTTTATAAGCAGATTTTTCTGCTAGATTGTTAAGTTCATTATGATCTTTTTTTAAATTATAAAGCTGTTTGACATTAATTTGAGGATAATAGATAAGTTTCCAATTCTCGTTTCTTACAGCTCTAACAGTATTTCTATAGGCTGTATACAGACTTGAGCGCACGTATTTTTCCTTCTTATTAATAATATCAATCAAAGATTCACCATCGATGTTTTCCGGTTCTTTTAAATTTAAATAATCGATTAGGGTAGGAAAAAGGTCAAACAAATAAACAAGGGCCTTAGAAGTTTGAGCTTTAGGAATTTTAGGACCACTTATGATCATTGGAACTTTAGTACTATGCTCATAAAGATTCTGCTTACCTAAAAGGCCATGACTTCCAAGAGCCAATCCATTGTCTGCTGCATAGATAATTACAGTATTATCATATAAATCATATTTCTTGAGGCGTTTAATTAAATCTCCTACACGATCATCAATATGCTGAATTAGGGCATAATATTCTGCTATAGAAGACTGAATGTCATCATGGGTTCTTGGCCATGGAGCAAGAGTCTCATCTCTAACATTAAAATCATCAAACCTAAAGGGATGTAGAGGTTTAAAATTTTCTGGAACTGGAATTTCATTATTTGAATAAATATCAGAATACTTTGGAGAAGGAGATCGAGGATCATGAGGTGCGGTAAATGCGAGATAACAAAAGAAAGGTTTTTCTTTTTTGGATGCTTGATACCTATCAAAATAATCTAATGTTGCATCTGCAAAAATATCAGTAGAAAACCCCTCATTGTGAAGGTTATTCAACTTATTGTATTCATCTAAATCTCTTAAAGGCACATTAAAGTGATCACTCATTCCGCCAAGCATAACTTTGGCTCCTTCTTGAAAGTTAGTCTCAAAACTTTCTGCTCCGTTATGCCACTTTCCTGTTGCAAAAGTTTGAAAACCATTTTTACTTAAATAATTTGGAAGGGTTTCAACCTCTTCCAAACGGTCATAAACATGAAATAGACTTTTTCCACTTAAAAGCATAGCTCGACTAGGAGCACAGATCGCCCCATGGTGACCACCCATAACATAACAATTTTCAAATAGTACACCATTTTTTGCTAAATCATCAATATTAGGGGTTTTTATATATGGGTTCTGAGCAATACCAAGAGCATCAGCTCTTTGGTCATCTGCAAAAATAATAAGGATATTTGGTGTTTTTTTTATTTCATTAGTTTGACGTCTATCGCAGGAGATAATAAAAAAGAAATTAATTGTTGTAAGAATTACTATAAAGTTATGTCTCATAATATTCGAAATAAAAATATTTAATTTGTACGTGTAACTTAAAGAAATTAATTATTGAAACAAAATAACTTTACTTTAACTATTAATAATCGCTTTTGTTGTTTTTTATAGACGCGTTTTTGACTAATCATAGTCCTCATTCCAGTTTCTAATGTCTTTTAGCTTTTGAAGAAATTCTTATGTCTCAATGTCCATGGTCATAAAATTCAATCACTAATATAATTGTTATATTAGTGTTAAAGAAACTAGGATAAAAACACTTCCTATATCATCGGCATATCCTCCTCTTCAAGTTCTTCAATTCACTTTACCAAGAGAAACAATCTACTAATAATGTATGTGAAGACTTGTCTTTGTTTGTGTGATAGATTAGTTTTTTTTAACAAATTTTTAAAGAAACATTATAAAAGCATTATGAGAGTTCTTTTTTAAAGAATAGTAATATCGCATATGATTTATTTAATTATTTAGATTTTAGTTAAAGTTGAATGCGTCACTAATTAATTTTAGTGGCGTTTTTTTTTAAACTACAGGGATATCATCTTCAGTAAGTTCAGAAAGAAAAACACGGTGTAGAGATATTGTAGGGTTTAGGTATATTGAACTATTATAAAACGAACAAGTTGAAAAATTTAATTTTAACATTAGCAATTTTATTTGTCACCTCTTCTATTTTCGCTCAAAAAGAAGTTAAGAAAAATAGTCAGGCATACTTCGAAGTGAATGGAGTCTGTATTATGTGTAAAAAACGCATTGAAATAGCTTCTCTTAAAGTTAAAGGAATTAAAATGGCAACTTGGGATATTCCATCAAATATAATCAGGGTAATTTATAATCCTAATAAAGTAGAAATAAAATCTCTTCAAAAAGCAATAGCAGATATTGGTCACGACACGCCTTTATTTTTAGTAAAGCATAGTGACGGTATCATAGAACACAAAATTGGCTTGATATCTAAATAATTTATTTTATTCCAATAATATACTCGTAACGTTTAATCATTTCATTTAATTTTTTTGGATTACTAGTAGCTAAATTATTTTGCTGAGAGATATCAATATTTAAATTATAAAGTTGAAAATCATCAGCGATTCCAGACTCTATATTAGTGTTGGAATTTTTATCAGAACCCGAATAAGGTGGAATGAGAACCCAGTTTTGATTTCTTAAAGCAGTTCTAGTCATGGCCTCTAAAATCAAATCATTTCTTCCAGTACCGGAATTTTTAAATAAAATATTTGCTAAATCTTCGCCATCTTCTGAGCGAACGGTTGAACCAATAAGTGAAGCTATTGAATTTAGAAAATCAATCTGTGAAACAATTTCATCTGAAACCTGAGGGATAATATTTCCCTTCCAATATGTAATAAAGGGGACTCTTGTTCCTGCTTCAAAGAGACTGTACTTGCCGCCTCTTAAATTACCAGACGGTGTATGGCCGCCTAATTTTTCAAAAGCATCATCGTAATAACCATCATTTAGTACAGGGCCATTATCACTTGATAGGATTATAATGGTGTTTTCTAATAAATTATTTTTGATAAGATGTGTATACAATTCACCAATACACCAATCTGCTTCTAAAATGGCATCTCCTCTAGGTCCCATTCCAGACAAACCCTTAAATCTGGGATGAGGAGTTCTTGGTACATGGGGCTGTTGTAAAGTATAAAATAAAAAGAAAGGACTCCCTTTTACATTATTAATATAATTTTTAGCTTGAATTAAAAATTCATCTGCCATATCTATATCGCTCCACTTGGCTTCCCCCCCTCCTTTCATAAATCCAATTCTTGGGATCCCATTAACAATAGAACCATTATGCCCGTGATGCCATTTCATGGAAAGTAGTTCGGGATTTTTTTTTCCTGTTGGCTGGCCTTCAAAGTTTTTTTCAAAACTGACTTGAATGGGGTCCATTGGATTAAGATTTATAACATTTCCATTTTCAATATATACTGTAGGAACCCTGTCTTGAGTATCGGGCATTATAAAACTATAATCAAAACCAATCTCGTTTGGTCCAGGACTGATTCTTTGATTATAATCGATTTTAGAGTCTCCAAGGCCTAGATGCCACTTGCCTACTATACCTGTCTTGTAGCCTTTATCTTTGAACATTTTAGGTAATGTCATCTCTAAGGTGTCAATAATCAAATTAGCACCAGTTAAAATTTTGGCACGTTTATTTCTCCAGGGATAGGTTCCTGTTAGAAGCGCATAACGACTAGGGCTGCAAGTAGCTGAACTTGAATAGCCATTGGTGAAACGAGAACCGTTATTTGCGATTTTATCAATGTTAGGCGTTTGTAATCTCCCCACGCCATATGAACTCACATCGCCATAACCTAAATCATCAGCATAAATAATAATAAAATTTGGGGGTTGTTGTTGGGCTCTATAATTGCATGAACTAAGAAATAAAAATAGAAGAGCAGTTAAAAAGTGATTTTTCATTGTGTTTGTTTTTAGTTACCTAAAAGAATGTTTTTTTCAATTCATCATTGATCTAGCACAGGAATATTAAATGTTTCAATAGCAGCTTTTTTATGCGCTTCTATTAAAAATTTTTCCATTTTATCGACTAAATCTGGATGATTATTTGCAATGTTATTAAGTTCTTTAGGATCTTTTGATAAATCATATAAAGATAGATTAGAAGTCCCTTTCAATAGATCTCGTTTAATACCTTTCCACTTATCAATTCTAATTGCTTGTTGTCCTCCGTAAGCAGGAAATTCCCAATAAAGATAGTCGTGTGCTTTTTGTTCTTTTCCGATCAAGCTGGGGTAATAGGATATACCATCAGTTTTACTAGAAAGTGGATTACCTATAATATCAGAAACCGTTGCAAAGAAATCGTAAAAAGTACTTGGATGATCCGATATAGTTCCACTCTTTATTTTCATTGGCCAAGTCGTAATTGTAGGAACTCTAATTCCACCCTCGTTAACACTACCTTTCACTGTTTTTTTAGAGTTTTCAAAAATCCCGGTACTATTAAAAAAATCAATATCAACTTGAGCTACATGAGTTGGACCATTATCACTTGTAAAAACAATTATTGTATTTTCATATTTTCCAATTTCTTTGAGTTTTGTAATAATTTCCCCCACTTGTTCATCTAAATATGAAATCATCCCAGCATAAGTAGCCTTGGGAAATTGATTCGGATAATAACCCTCATCACCAATATAAGGTGTTTCTTCTCCTAATTTTTCTCTATAATAATCTACCCATTTTTTTGGAGCCTGAAGGGGCAGATGGGGGAGAGGACTAGCATAATAAAGGAAAAATTTATTGTCTCTATTTCTATCTATAAATTTTAACGCCTGGTCATGCATCAAAGTTGGTGCGTAATCACTTTGATTATAAATCCTATAACTTTCGATGTCATTTGGATCAAGACTCTCTTTAAGAGCACCTTTATCAACAATCATATTATTAAGAATGTCTCTTTCTTTGTTTTTCCATAAATGACTAGGGTAAAGAGTATGAGCTTGTCTTTGACAATTATATCCATAAAAAAAGTCAAAACCCTTATGGTTTGGAATACTATTTGTGTTAGGCGCACCAAGACCCCATTTACCTACCATTCCAGTCTTATAACCGTTTAATTTTAAATAATTAGCTACAGTTATTGTTGAATCAGGCATAGGCCTTTGACCTTCAAGTTCAGGGTTTTTAAACATTGCCTCAAAACTCCAAACATCTCCTCTCTCTTTCCATTCATCATTTCCTCTAACTGGATTATTTCCTGTATGTAAGCCAGTTAATAAAACAGCACGAGCCGGAGCACAAACAGGAGAACCAGAATAATGATTGATTAAAATCATTCCCTCTTTTGCTAATTGATCAATATTAGGAGTTTCTATTATTTTTTGTCCAAAAACACCCAACTCACCATAGCCAAGATCATCAGCAAGAATAAATACAAAATTTGGAGACTCATATTCTTTTTGCTTGTCAGTACATGATAGACTAATTAATATTGAAATAATAATAGCTAATTTAATTCTTAGATTTCTTTGTCCCTGTCCTTTTTTGTTCAGTTTAGCCATTTGATAAGTTTATTATACCCTAAAGCTAAAAAAAATATTAAGCATCTGTAATACTTTGTCTTCATATGTCTTACAGGCTTTAGATCTAGACCCTTAATGGGTATCTTAAACGTATATATAGTATAGAACATTAAACACCTACTATGGAATTTTTAGACGAAATAATAAACATGATATTGAAGCCTTCAGATAAGGAAAAGCTAATTTAAAGAAATAGACTTTCTAATATCTATTTATAAAAAAGAAAAAAACAAGACTGAATTACTTTATCTGAAAGATTTACTTGAAAAATTCCCATTGC
>CAJQQG010000062.1 GCA_905480425.1 uncultured Flavobacteriaceae bacterium
TCTTAAATTACAGAATATAATTCCGTTTTGATTTCCTAGAAATTGGAGGAGCTCTAAAAGAATAGGCAATTTGGTTTTAGAGGTAGATAATACAGTTTTAACATCTAGTTTGGAAGCTATTTTTTCTTGTAAATAGTTTATAGTAGTTGGCAGGTTTAAACGAACAAAATCTGGTACTTTTAATGTTTTGGTTGCAGAAGTGAGTACTCGTTTATTGATATGAGGTAGTTGATTGATTATATTTCTCATTTCAACTTCAAAGCCATCTTCTAGTGATTTATCGAATTCATCTAAAATTAAAGATTTTATATTTTTTAAAGAAAATCGATTGTTACTAAAATGATCAGCAATTCTTCCTGGTGTCCCAATTAAAATAGCGGGTGTATGCTTTATTTCTATTTTATCTTTAGACATGGGTCTACCGCCATAAACTGCATTTGCCTTAAAACCAGACCCAATATTTCGAATAACTTGTTCAATTTGAATCGCTAATTCTCTGGAAGGCACAATTATTAGGGCCTGAACGTCACTACAATTTGGATCAAGAATTTTGATAATTGGTAATAAGAAAGCCAATGTTTTACCAGTTCCTGTTGGTGAAAGAAGAATAGTGTTGGTGGTATTTTCAATCACAGAAATAGCCTCTATTTGCATTGGGTTAAGCACATGAATATTCAACTTACGTAATATATCCTGTTGATCTTTTGTGTTGTTTGCCATAATAACTAGTTCTTATTTCTGTTTTTTGAAGATGATTCTTTTGAAGTATTCGTGTTTTTGTTAATTAAATAATTAGCAAGAACCTTATCTATTAACTCTTCTTTTGTAAGATGATGAAAAATAGCAATTATCTCTTTTCTGAATTTTTCGGAAATACTTCTGTTTGGCTTTGTTTTAAATATTTTTTTGGCCCATAGCAATCCATTATTTTTTTCAATTTCAACAGGATCTGCTTTAACTAAAGCATTGAAATTAATTCCTAGTTCATTTTCAAAATTTACAAGCTCTTTAACTTCTTCTTCTTGCAAAATAGTTAATGAAAGTCCTTTGAATCCTGCTCTTGACGTTCTTCCACTTCTGTGAACATATGCTTCACAGGTGTCAGGTAAATGATAATTAACAACATATGATATTTCTTTAACATCAATCCCGCGAGCAGCTAAATCTGTTGCCACTAAAATATCTATATATCCTTCTCTAAATTGTCCCATAATTCTATCTCTAATCCCTTGGGTTAAACTCCCATGAATAGTACCAGAAGAGAATTTATTGATAGCTAAATTTTTACCTAACTTATTTACTGCCGCTTTTGTTTTACAGAAAATAACTCCTCTTTGCCCTTGTTTGGAACTTAAAAAGTGTAATAATACCTCAAGTTTTTCTATAGGTGCGACAACTATATACTGATGCTCAATTTCTTGGTTTCCAACCGTTAACATATCTGTTTCTAATTGAATAACATGTTTTGACATGAAATTTTGAATCAATTGCTTGACTTGACCAGAAAGTGTTGCGGTGAATAATAGTGTTCTGTGTGACGCTGGAATTTCTTTAATAATACGCTCTAAATCATCTTTAAAATTACTGATCATCTCATCGGCTTCATCTAGAACTAGTGAGGATATATTTTTAAGAGAAATAGCACCACGGCTTATTAAATCTAATATCCGACCTGGTGTAGCTACTAAGATATGAGATGCGATTTTTAAGCGCTCTATTTGAGGTTTAATTGGAATACCTCCAGATACAACAGTAACTTTTATTGCTGAATTTTGTGAGCCATATTCAGTTAAATTAGAAAAAATTTGTTGACTTAATTCTCTTGTTGGGGCAAGTATTAAAACTTGAACTTCACTTTTTTCTGTATTTATTAACTGAAGTAATGGTAGTCCAAAAGCAAGAGTTTTGCCAGTCCCAGTTTTTGCCAATGCCACTACATCTTCTTTTTGAGTAAGAATTACTGGAATTGTTTTGGATTGAATGTCGGTAGGTACTAATATTTTTAGTTTACTTAAACTTTGTTGTAATGTTAGATTTATACCTAACTCAGCAAATGTTTTTGACATAGTATAGTTTTAGGTAAATGTAACCATAGATAAGATGGTTTCGAAGAAATGTATTATGGATTCTAATTAAAAGTGATTCCTTTTTTTATATATTCATATTTTTCAAATAATATTTTATTAATCATTGATGTTAAAACTTTATTTTCTATTATTAATTTTATTTAGTTCTAATTTACTTATTGCTCAGGAACCACAAATAACTTATAATTTACAGATTATTGTAAATAATTTTGAGAAGATAAAAGGTGAATTACAAGTATGCTTAACAGATAAAAAGGAAGATTTTTTAAAACATTGTAAATACTCTAAAGTAGTTACTGTAACAAACAATTCAGTTTCTTTAGAAATAGCAAATATAAAAACAGGTATTTACTCAATTTCGGTGTTTCATGACGAAAATAATAATGGTGTTTTAGACACAGGTTTTTTTGGAATACCAAGCGAACCTTATGCATTTTCTAATAATCCAAGTAGAAGTTTCGGTCCTCCTAATTTCGAAAAGTGTACATTACTTATAAATAAGGATAAACAAATCTCTATTGAGTTATAATCACT
>CAJQQG010000063.1 GCA_905480425.1 uncultured Flavobacteriaceae bacterium
AAAGTGTGTGCAAATATAGTATTTAATAAAACTCAAACAAACACTAGAGCACCTTTCTTGAAACTTTATTTTATTGTTACTGTTAACCCCTGATTATCAGTATTTAAATAGATTTTTTTCTTTTTATTTTTCATTCTGAAATAGGATATTTAGTTATACTTGACTTTCAATAGAGTCCAAATAATTAAAAATCGCATCAATTATTTTTGAATAATGTATTTTAACATTTTCACAACATTTAGATGATAAAAAACACACTACATTGTTATTTATTTAAAATTAATTATGTCAAATTCTTTGAGATATTACAGAATTGTTCTCCTAAAAGTTAGTTTTGATGCTAACCTTTTCACGAAAGAATTAAAAAAAGCTTATCAGCATTTGAGTAAGAAAGACTTTACCCAGCTTTATGCTTGGGCACAAATTTTTATTAAAAAGAACCCGCATTTAAATGACGTACAGTATTCTTTTTCGTTTAATTAGTTGGAGTGATTAATCTTATATTTTGAAATTTTATAGCTCCCCGCATAATGCTCTCAATTATAGTTATTAACGATTCTATTACCGGTACTTTGAGTTGATTTTTTGAGTAAATTATGCTTATTTCTCTTGCTGGTTCTGGACTTTCAAACGATTTTAAATTTTTCTTATTTTTCTCAGAAAGGCTTTTAGTTTGAAGATAAGGAAGAAGGGTCATGCCCATCCCGTCATTTGCAAGATGAATTAAAGTTTCAAAACTACCACTTTTTAGGTTAAAAGAATTTAAAGATTTCGTTGTCTGACATAATTTTAATACATGTTCCCTGAAGCAGTGCCCGTCTTCTAAAACTAAGATGTCTATCTTTTCTAAATCATCAACAGATAAAGATTTAAGTTTTGAAAGAGAGTGATTTTCTGGAATATATCCAACAAAAGGTTCGTAGTAAAGAGGCTTCTCTAAAAGTTTAGGATCATCTAGTGGTGTGGCTGCAATTCCTGCATCTAGCTTTCCGTTTTTAAGTTCTTCAATAATAGAAGCAGTATTCAATTCTTCTATTTTTAAATTAACTTTTGGAAATTTTTTAATAAAGGTGCTAAGGAATAGTGGGAGAAGTGTTGGCATTACTGTCGGAATAATACCTATCCTAAAGTCACCTCCAATAATTCCTTTTTCCGAGGTAACCACATCCCCCATGCGTTTGGCTTCTTTAAGAATAACTTTAGCTTGTTCAATTACTTTTAAGCCAATTGGGGTAAGGCTTATCGGTTTGGTGGTTCTGTTAAATAGCTTTATTGTTAGTTCCTCCTCAAGTTTTTGAACCTGCATACTTAATGTTGGTTGGGTTACAAAACATTTTTCAGCAGCTTTCGTAAAATTTCCTTCTTCTGCTACGGCAAGTGTATATTGGAGTTGAGTAAGTGTCATTTAGTTTTTCTTATTATAGAACTAAATATAATAAGAAAAACTTATATAATAAATATATTCATGATTTAATTTGATTGTTTGGAGTGAATGGTTTTATATAAATAGATATTTTCTATTCTATAATTGTAATTTCCATAAATACATTCGTTAGAGGAGTTTCTAAATTGTCTATTCGTTGTTTATTTATTTCATCAACAACCTCCATTCCAGCAATCACTTCTCCAAAAACAGTGTATGAACCGTCAAGATGATAAGCGCCAGGGACTTGTTGTACAATAAAAAATTCAAATGGTGAGGCGAGTTTGTATGGATTTTCAATTTCACTACTTGGCATTGAAATAACTCCTCGATGGTGCTTATGTCCATTTCTAGTGTCTGGAGGTAAAAGGTATTTTCCAATTTCACTTCTTTTCCTAGAAGTTTCATAGCGATCAGAATTTCCCCCTTGGATTATAAAATCTGGTACTACTCTATGAAAAGTAGTGCCATTAAAATAACCTTTTTTTATTAAGTAAATAAAATTTGCTCTGTGGTAGGGCGTATCATTGAATAGCCTGATGTCAATCGATCCAAAACGCGTGGTAATACGGACTTTATTTTCTAGATTTTCTTTTTGATAGTTAAAGAAAAAAGGAATGGCATTTTTGTCATTAAGAATGACTGAAGACTTTTCTACAGGCTTCTTTATTGGTACTTTTTTTATAGTCTTTTCTGCTATTTCATTTTTAAATGAACTTTGTATTTTATTTTGAGTAGTTGTAGTATTTTTTTGATGTTTTTGTTTTTTAGATGTGCACCCTCCATTCAATAAAAGAATTGTTAGAGGTATTATAAGTATTTTAGCTTTTCTCATGGACTTTCAAACATTTATAAATTGTATTTCAAAAGTAAATGATTTCCCTTTACCAGGAAAACGCGGTCATGCTATAATGGCACCATATTCTATTCGAAGACTCTACCTATCAAATGAAGAAGTATTCCATCATGAAAACGATTCAGAATACTACCATAATGCTCGGAAAGCTTCTGTATTGCTTTGTTTTTATGAACACAAAGATGAACTTTATCTCACTTTAATAAAACGTACTACTTATGATGGCCCACATTCTGGTCAAATTAGCTTTCCAGGTGGAAAACCAGTGTCTTTAGATTCTAGTTTATGGGATACAGCAAAAAGAGAATTTAAAGAAGAGCTAGGAGTTGATCTTTCATCAGCGAGTCCACTTTTAACATTAAGTCGAGTTTATATACCTCCTAGTAATTTCCTTGTCACCCCATTTGTTGCAGTTGTTAAAAAAAAACCTTTTTTTCATTTAGACTCTAGAGAAGTTGCTTTGAAAATTGATATTTCTTTATATGAACTTATTCATTTAAAAATTAAACAATGTCCCATATTGGAGGGAAATCATAAAGGAGTTGTTGTCCCTTGTTATGTTTATGAAGGACACATGATTTGGGGAGCAACTGCAATGGTTTTATCTGAATTTATACTTTTTTTAAAGGAACGTACTATTATTTAATTTTATATTTAACCAGTTTTTAAAACACCTATGTTTAAAAAAAATCCCTTTGGTCATTATCTAATCCTTAAAAAATGGTTAATTCGTTATTTGGGCTTTATGACTCATAGACGTTACAGAGGATTTAATGAGCTCCATATTGAAGGTTCTGAGATTATCAAAAATTTACCTAATAAAAATGTTTTGTTTATTTCCAACCATCAAACCTATTTTGCCGATGTTGTTGCGATGTTCCATGTTTTTAATGCTAGTTTGAGTGGACGTATAGATAGCATTAAGAATGTTGGGTATTTATGGTCTCCAAAGTTAAACATGTATTATATAGCAGCAAAGGAAACAATGCGTGCAGGATTATTACCCCGAATAATGGCTTATGCAGGTTCAGTTTCTATTGAGAGAACATGGCGTTCAGATGGAAAAGATATTAATAGACAAGTTAAAATGAGTGATATTTCTAACATTGGTATAGCTTTAGATGATGGATGGGTAATTACGTTTCCACAAGGAACTACAAAACCCTTTAAGCCTGTTCGAAAGGGAACCGCTCACATCATTAAACGTTATAAACCTATTGTTATTCCAATAGTTATTGACGGTTTTAGACGTTCTTTTGATAAAAAAGGATTAATGATTAAGAAAAAAGGAATTCTCCAATCGATGATCATTAAAGAACCATTGGAAATTGATTATAAAAATGAAAGTGTAGATAGTATTCTTAAAAAGATACAAATGGCTATTGAACAAGACACCTCTTTTTTAAAGGTAGTCTCCAGGGAAGAAATTGAAGCACAACAAAAACTAGATGTTACTCGTCAGTGGGACTATTAATTATTCTATAATTCCAACACAACTTATTCTAGCACCGGCAGCTCCTGATGGTTGAGAGATCAAATCATCAGTTCCTTGGTGAACAATGACTGCTTTTCCAATAAGATTTTTAGTATCATCGTCACACCCTAAACACCACTGGTCGGTTGAAAAAGTAATGCCTCCATTCCCGTTTTTATCCGCAAGAAAATTGCCAATATCACCTTTATGATATCCATCTTTAGATCCCCAAGCACCATGATTTTCAAAAGTTGGATTCCAGTGTCCTCCACTAGACTTTCCATCTTCAGACGAGCAGTCAGCTTTTTCATGAATGTGAATAGCATGAGTACCTTGGATTAATCCACTCATACTTGATTCAAGAGTTACTTGACCATCTTTCTCGGTAAAAAGTACTGTCCCGTTAGTGTTACTTTCACTTTTAGGGTCTAATGAAAAGCTAATTCTTTTAGTAGTTTTTATTTCTGATATAATAATACCTTCAGTTTTTTTGGTTATTGAATGAACTTTTTCCATCACCTCTTTATAGGTACCTTCAAATATTTGAACTTCTTCTGAAAATTCTCCATTAATATCTGTTGTGATTCGAACTTCTGCTTTTGTAATACTATCTGTTCTATCAACATTTACTTCAATCGTTTTTTTGAGTTTAGATTCTTTTTTAGGATTTTGACAACCTATAATGGTTATTAAAAATAAAGACAAAACAAGAATAATATTTTTTTTCATGAAAATTAATTATCGTTAACATATGTTGCCAATAAAGATAATTATTCATTTTATAATATTCAGAACTAACTTCAACTCTTTTGTTTTAATTCATTTACTTCAATTTAAACCAAACCATTATCTTTACTTAAAGGCACTAATTGAAAAACACTATTACCCTCTTATTATTATGCATCCTATTCATCACATGTAAACCTATTTACATAACCTCAGATTTTGATTTTGCCTCTAGTCCAGAAGCTCCTGATTACTCTGATAATAAAGATTGGGCTGTTTTACCTTCACAGTGGCCAAAAGAACTTGAAGAGGTCGTTGGACCCCACATTAAAAAAGAAGCGGACGTTTTTTACATCTACCCGACCCTTTTTACTGATAAAAATGATGCAGGTTGGAACTCCAATGTCAGATCTTCCAAAATTCGAAATGAAATTCTTTCAAAGGCAATAGCATTTCAAGCTTCAGCATGGACCCAGGCAGCAAATTTATATGCTCCATTCTATAGGCAAGCCCATTATAGAATTTTTGTAGATCCTTATTCATCGCAAGGTAAGGAAGCGGGGTACATGGCTTATGAGGATGTAAAAAGAGCTTTCATTTATTATTTAGAAAACTATAATGTGGGAAAGCCTATAATTATTGCTGCGCATAGTCAAGGATCGATGCACGCAAAACGCTTAGTACATAATTTTTTTGATGGAACCCCTTTGCAAGAAAAATTAGTGGCTGCTTATCTAATTGGTGTGAAAATTTTACCTAATGAATTCAAAAATATTCACCCACTTGAAATAGCAGATGCTACTGGAGGTTTTGTTAGTTGGAATAGCTACAGAAAAAATAGATTACCTAAACGATACGAATCTTGGTATAAAGGTGGGGTTGTGACGAATCCAATCACATGGGATGCTCAAAACACCAGTGATGAAAAAAATCATTTAGGAGTGCTTTATTCAGATTTTAAAGTTTATTCAAAAAGCATTGAGATTGAGCGTATAGACGGTATGTTGTGGGCTAGTGTTCCAAAAATCCCCAAGCGATTTTTACTTTCATTCGTTAAAAACTATCATTTTGCAGATGTAAATTTATTTTGGGCTGACATTCAAGAAAATGCACAACTTCGAGTTTCCTCATGGCTAAAAAATAATAAAAAATAACCTCAAATGTTAGAAGCCTTATTCCAAGAATGTAACAATAAATGGGCACAAGTAAAAAATTCAAAAAAACATGCTTTTCGTTTTTTTACTCTAGCGACAATCGCATCAGATGGGAGTCCTCATCTTAGAACAGTGGTATTGCGAGATTTTAATCCAAAGGATATTAGTTTTACTATGTATACCGATTCGCGATCTCAGAAACTACAAGAATTGCATCAAGATAAAAGGGCACAGCTATTATTTTATGATCCAAAGCAAATGCTTCAGATCATAGTAAGTGTGGTTCTCTTGGAAAACGTAAATGAAGATAAAATTTACAATGAAATTCCTGAGCAGAGTAAAAAAGATTATTCTTCAATGATAACTCCTGGATCTGAAATCAAATCTCCAGATAAATTACGATTTAACTTTTCAAAAGGATATTTTTCAAAATTAATTTTTAAAGCAGAGACCATTGAATATCTTCGATTAAAAAGACCCAATCATCTACGTGCATTTTTCAAAATAGAAGACAATTGGAAAGGTACTTTTTTAGTTCCCTAAAACATTTTTGCTTTATTTTTTTTTGTAATTTAATTTTTCAAAAATCTAAACATATGTTATCAAAAAAAATAAACAAAGGTACTTCAACTAGAAGATCTTTTATTAAGAAGAGTGTTGCTGCCTCCTCAATTTTTATTGTGCCTCGTCATGTGCTTGGAGGTTTGGGATATACATCTCCAAGTGATCAACTTGCCTTGGCCGGAATTGGAGTAGGTGGGAAAGGTGAAACTGATCTACGTAACGCTTGGGTAAAAGGACGAGAACGTGTGGTTGCTATATGTGATGTTGATAGTTCTGGAAAAGGTTCGGTTGGAAAGTCCGTAAAAAGATATAAAAATGCTTCTTTTTATGATAATTTTAAAAAGATGTTAGATACTGAAAAAAATATCGATGCAGTTACTATTTCTACCCCTGATCATACCCATGCTGCCGCTGCTGTATATGCCATGGAACGTGGTATTCATGTATATGTTCAAAAACCATTAACACATAATATATATGAGGCCAGGTTACTTACAGAACTAGCTCGAGAGAAAAAATTAGTCACCCAAATGGGTAATCAAGGGGCTTCAAACCCAGATCAATTACAGATTCAGAAATGGGTAAATGAAGGTTCAATAGGTGTTATCTCAACGGTAAATGTTTGGACCAACCGACCTGTATGGCCACAAGGGGTTGAAATGAAAAAACCTAACGCTGCAGAAAAACCAGCAACACTTAATTGGGATCAATGGTTAGGACCTGCTAACGAAACACCTTACATTCCTGAAATGCATCCTTTTAATTGGAGAGGCTGGTGGAATTTTGGGACAGGTGCTTTAGGTGATATGGGATGTCATTTAATTGATATTCCTTTTAAGGCTTTAGGGTTAAAATATCCTACAGACGTTGAATGTAGTATTGGAAGTATTTTCACTAAAATGTGGAGTGCAGATTATTATCCAGAAGGATGTCCACCTTCTTCTTCTGTTTCGATGCATTTTGATGCTACCGAAAAGAATAACTCTCCAATACAAATGACATGGAGTGATGGTGGGATAAAACCTTTTCATCCAGATTTATTACCAGCAGAAGTGAGTATTGAGGATAATGGAGTTATTATGATTGGTGATAAAGGTGTTATTGTTTGTGACGCCTATGGGAATGATCCAAAATTATACAGAAAAGGAGAACCAGTAGTAGAGGGGGAAAAAGTAAAAATATCTGAACCCGAATTTGGTCATCAGCGACAATGGGTAGATGCTTGTAAAGCCGGATTTAATAGTTCAGAGCATAAGTCATTAACTTCTTCATTTGATTACTCAGGACCTTTAACAGAAACGGTTTTAATGGGGAATATTGCTATTCGAAGCTATATGCTTCAAGAGACAAGTGCCACTAGAAGAAGGGGCAATTATATTGGCCGTAAAAAATTACTTTGGGATGGAAATAATATGCGTATTACCAACCTTGAACAAGCAAATCAATTCGTGGGGAGAACCTATAGAAAAGGCTGGGCGTTATCTTAAAAAAAAATATCGTGAAAATACTTGTTACAGGTGGTTTGGGCTATATTGGTTCACATGTTACCGTTCTATTACTTGAGCAAGGATACGAAGTTATATGTGTAGATAATCTAGAAAATTCTTCAATACAGGTTTTGGAAGGTATAGAGGCTATTACTGGAAAACAACCTCATTTTGAAGCTTTGGACGTTTGTAATGAAGATCAAATGGTACGTTTGTTTTCTGAACATTCTAACCTTCAGGGTATAATTCATTTTGCAGCTCACAAATCGGTTGGTGAAAGTGTTTCAGAACCTTTAAAATATTATAAAAATAATGTTGGCGGTTTGTTTAATGTATTAAAACATGCAACTAAGAATTCCATTCCGTTTATTTTTAGTTCTTCATGTACAGTTTACGGTCAACCAAACATACTGCCTATAGATGAGAATGCATCATTAAAAAGAGCTTATTCACCCTATGGAAATACAAAGCAAATGGGAGAACAAATTATACAAGATTGTTGCTTGGCGAATGAAAATTTTAATGCTATTTTACTTCGTTATTTTAATCCTATAGGAGCTCATTCTTCTGCTAAAATAGGTGAGTATCCTCAAGGAATTCCTCAAAATCTGATTCCTTTTTTAACACAAACCGTGATTGGTAAACGTTCAATTTTAAAAGTATTTGGGGCAGAGTATGATACTCATGATGGCACTTGTATTCGAGATTATATTCATGTTATAGACTTAGCTGAAGCTCATATTGAGAGCTTAAATTATTTAATAAGTTGCAAAAATAAAGTCTCTTGTGAAGTGTATAATGTAGGAACAGGTAAAGGAATTAGTGTTTTACAACTTATTAAAGCTTTTGAATCAGTCACTGGTGAAAAAGTTCCATATAAAATTGTAGAACCACGTCAAGGAGACACTATTTCAGCCTATGCAGATACTTCTAAAATAATGAAAAATCTAGGGTGGAAGCCTAAATATACTCTTGAACAGGCTCTTTTAAGTTCTTGGAACTGGGAAAAAAAATTGAATAATGTTTTTTAATTATATTTATAAACACAAGTATTTAAATATATAAATTATGAGTAGTAGTTCTAATATTAATCGAAGAAAAGCAATTAAAGCAATGGCTCTTGGCTCAAGTGCAATGGCACT